>CAZPEW010000184.1:0-2902 GCA_964585695.1 uncultured Lachnospiraceae bacterium | reverse complement strand
AAGCCGTCCATCCAGGAGTACCATTTCTATACGATGGAGATTGTGAGCGGACTCTACCGCTTTGCAGCAAACAACCAGCTGGATAAGGATGTGCTTTTTGGAAGCGATGATATCTACCGAGATGTACAGCAGATGAATATCGAGGAGCTGGAAGCGTGGACGGCGGATATAGCAGTTAAGATGCGGGAGATGCTGATAGACAAACGCTCGGATTCTACCAGATCCTTTGTACGCCATGCCATGGACTATGTGCATGATCATTATGCGGATCAGGATCTTACGATTGAGCATGTCTGCAGCTGTCTGGGGCTGAGCTCTGCTTATTTTTCCACGGTATTCAAACGGGAAACCGGCAAGACCTTTATCAATTACCTGACGGATTTCCGGATGGAAAAGGCAGTGCGGATGCTCCTTGAGGAGGATCAGAAAACCTATGTGATCGCGCAGGCGGTCGGCTATCAGGATCCGAATTATTTCAGCTATGCATTTAAAAAGAAATACGGTATGTCACCGTCCCGGTACAGATCCTCTCAGGAGAACCATCCGGAATAAAGGAGAAACGGACAGATGCATAAGGCAGGCAGCGGAAGCAGGAAATGGAGAGAACGGATCGCGGAGAGCCGGATTTATACCGGCTTTATGCGGTTTCATAAGGGTGCCGGCGGGGACAGTACAGAGCCGGCAGACAATAGACCTGCAAGGCATTTCTGGAATATCGTACCGCAGACGATCCAGGGAATGATTCTGTTTTCCTTTACCATTGTATCCGTACTCCTTACGCTGTTCCTTGGTTTCATGCTGTATACAATTTTTGCGCGGCAGATGAAGAGTGCATCTCTGGACAGCACACGGCAGATACTGCAGCAGTCAGTTGTCAATCTGGAGGATTATCTGGTCAGCATGCGCCGTATTTCGGATGCCATGTATTATGATGTCATCAAGGGCAAGGATATCGGCACGGAAACCGTAGACAAGGAAATGAACCTGATCTATGAAGCGCATAAGGACAATCTCGTAAGCTTTGCATTGTTCAGGGATGACGGCAGGCTGATTTCCGCAGCACCGATCGCAACACTCAAAGACGGGCTTGATGTCCGGAAGCAGGAATGGTATACCAGCGCGGAGCATGAGCTTGAGAACCTGCAGTTCTCGACGCCGCATGTGCAGAATCTCTTTGTGGATCCGACCTTCCGGCACTACTGGGTGATTTCTCTTTCCAGGGCAGTGGATCTTACGGACATGGGAGCACCGCGGCAGGGAATTCTGCTTGTAGATATGAACTATTCCACAATTGACCAGATGCTGACGAGACTGAATACCGACAGCTCCGGACAGTATATCTATCTCTGCAGCAGCGACGGTGAACTGATTTATCATCCGAAACAGAAGCAGATCAACTACGGGATTTTCTCGGAAAACAGCATTGCCGCAGCGCATTATACGGACGGCATCCACACGGAAAAGTTCAACGGCATGAACCGCACGGTGATTGTCAGCACGGTAAGCTATACCGGCTGGAAGCTGGTCAGTGTCATCCCGGAAAGCACCTATTCCTTCGGACTCGGCAGACTGCGTTATCTGGTGGTCATGGTTGTTGCCATTACCATGCTTATTATCATGATCATGAACCGGCTGATCTCCGGCAGAATTTCAAAGCCGCTTAATCAGCTGAATGATTCTATCCGTGATATCCGGAACGGAAACTTTAATCCGGATGTCATATATGTAGGCGGCACCAAAGAGGTGCAGGAACTGGGCCTTACGATGAAAAAAACTGTCAGCCAGATTGATCAGCTGATGAAGGATATCGTAATCGAGCAGGAAGAGAAGCAGAAGTCCGAGATGGATGCGCTGCAGTCTCAGATCAACCCGCATTTTCTGTACAACACGCTGGATTCCATTGTATGGATGATCGAGGGAGAGCGCAGCAAGGAAGCGGTATTTATGGTGACGCAGCTTGCCAGTCTCTTCCGCATCTCGCTTTCCCGCGGCAAGAATATCATTTCGATTGAGCAGGAGCTGAAGCATTCGGAAAATTACATGAATATCCAGAAAATACGTTATAAAAATGCCTTCCAGGTGAAGTATGAAATTGATCCGGAAATCATCAGATACTGCACTGTCAAGCTTGTACTGCAGCCGCTCCTGGAGAATGCAATTTATTACGGTGTCCAGGGCATGGACGGTGACGGCGAGATAACGGTTCTGGGAGAGAAAAAAGGGAACGATATTTACATCACCATCCGTGACAATGGCTTCGGCATGCCCGCGAATGCTGTCGAGAATCTGCTGCGGGACACAGAGGATGCAGAGAAGCGTGTTCCGAAGCATGGCTCCGGTGTCGGGCTTCTGAATGTACATAAAAGAATCCGTCTCCGTTTCGGAGAGGAATACGGGCTGAAGATCAGATCCGAGCTGGATGAAGGCACCGAAATCACGGTGCATATTCCGGCAGTTCTGTTTACGGAGGAAAACCAGAAGCTCCTGGAAAGCGGGAAGAAGCCATTTCCTGCAAAAGAGGACAGCGGGCAGCAGAACAGCAGGACAGCAGGACAGGAGGCGGCAGGTCATGAATGAAAACAGAGTATTTTCTGCCATTATCGTCGCATTGCTTATCACAATCCTGCTGCTTGCAATGGATATGCAGTACAGCGGCATCAGAAAGGAAACCTATCAGGTTTCGGTTGTTGTCAGCGATTCCGGTTCCAATGCATGGGTGCCGTTTAAGGCAGGCCTGGAGCAGGCTGCCGAGGATGACAATGTGGAGCTGAATTTTGTGACAACGGACATCATCACTTCGGCAGAGGAGGAAAGGCGTATCATAGAGCAGGAAATTAATGATGGTGCAGACGGCATCATCACGGAATTCTGCCAAAGTGCGGATACGGAGCAGATTGTTTCG
>CAZPEW010000183.1:0-5525 GCA_964585695.1 uncultured Lachnospiraceae bacterium | reverse complement strand
CGAATGCAGGATTCAGCCAGGAACTGTCATAGCCTTCCGTAAGATCGGCAAAAAGGAGACGGTTATAGTCCTTCAGCTCCGCAATATGCGCTGTTGACGCTATATCCTCTCTCCCGGAAAAGCCTGCAAATGCATCCAGCCTGAGAACATACTCTGCCGCACTTTTAAAATAAGCCCGGAATGGCTCCCGGACGGTTTCCTCCGACAGTATCTCCCGGATCCTGTCAACTGCATCCTGATATCTCTCCATAGAACCTCTCATTTATACCGTTATACGGAATCCGATAAAAATCACAAATATCCATATCAAAAGAACAATCAAAGAAAGAATGCCTGCCGCTTTTGCCGGCACCGCATTTTTCCCTGTGTCTCTGCCTGCGCAGAACATGTGATAAACGGAAAAACCGGAAAGCATGATGGAAGTGATGCCCAGTGCCCCCAGTGACAGCGGTCCGTTCCCCATCTGCCTTACAGATATCACAATGCAGGCCGCCAGAATCAGAAACCCTGCTGCTGCCGTAAGAACAGCCGGCCAGGTGCCTGCCGCAAGTTTCCTGCGGATATAGTTATATCGTTTCTGTTTTGCCAAATTAATTACCTCTGTTCTGAAGATGCGTCCGCCGGTATCTGGCACTTCTGAAACGCTGTACCAGAAGAAAAGAAAGATAGCCCAGAAGCGCACCGGTTGTATTCAGAATAATATCATCCACATCACAGCTGCCGGCACGCAGTACAAGCTGCACCATCTCAATCCCATAGGACAGAAGATAGGCATTGATCACCGTATTGTACCAGTGCCTGCGGCACCGTCTGCTGATAACCGGCAGGATAAAGCCAAAAGGCATAAAACCCAGAATATTCCCGAAAAGATTGAGGAGCACACCTCTGACACCGATCTGTCCGGCATGGAACAGGTATCGGTTAATCTCAAGAAATGGTTTCAGGTTGTACGTATAATCGCTTTTGACCCCGAGTCCCCGCTCCTCCATCGCAGAAAAGAACATAAGATGCAGAAGCAGAAAAAGATAAAGAACGAACAAGAGCCAGCCGATCATACGGTTTCTGGTCGTCTTCTTTTTCATATGTCTTTAAAAAGTAATCTCATCCTTATGCTTTAACAGAACTGCACCATTTACAATAGACAGAACCCCTGCGGTTATACCGACTGCGAGAATGATGATTCCTATGACAATGGATCCTGCACCGGTTTTTCTCATGGTCTTATATATTTTTTCCATAGCTTCTCCTGTTTAAACATCGCGGAAGCAGCCTGCCGCCGCCTTTAATAAGCATGTCCGATCGGTTTCTTTGGACATTAATTTATACATTCTACCATAAGCATTATTCCGTTTCAAGTTATCTGTACCTGCGTCCATGCATGCGTAATGGAATTGACCGTTTTTACCGGAGATATTATAATATGCCGTATGGAAAGCATATTATTAAAAGAACTGGAAAAAAATGATGCGGAAGCAGTCCGCACACTGGTAAACATCTGCAACGATGCGGACGGCACCGCTTATGATCCTGCGCTGGACGGAGACTTTTTCTACCTCATCCGGAATGAGGAGCCGGAAGAATGCGGTGTAAAGGAAAGTCTGCTTGCTGTCCTCTCCGGCTACCGCGCAGGAGCCACAATCGAGGGGCAGACCGTGCTGGAACTGGAGGCTTTTGTACATCCTGCAGTCCGGAATCTCGGTCTTTTTACGCTTTGCCTTGACAGCCTCCGGGATGATTTCCGGGATTACCGCTGCCGTCTCATTATAAAAGCAAGGAAAGATCTGTCCGGACTCTGCCCCGATACAGAAAAGGCACTGTCTGCGCTCAATGCCTTTCATGACGAGGATGAGCTTCTGATGGAAAAACAGCTGACACGGAAAATCAGGAATCCGGGCGATACGCTCTGTTCCCGCTTCGGAGAGGTGCATTTTACCCCTTACAGCAGGGATACGCTCTATCTCTACGGACTTCTTGTCTATGACCGGTATCTGCGGCAGGGACATGCACGGGAAATGCTGGAAAAGGCAGAAGCCATGCCGGACGGAAGCTATGCCAAAATCCTCCTGCAGGTAAGCTCCGGAAATCACGCTGCACTGCATCTTTATCAGAAGGCAGGCTATAAAACCACTGAGAAAAACTGTTATTATCTGCTGCCTTAAAATTCCGTATCATCCTGCCCTTCACCGGGGCAGAACATATGCTGCCCGGCAGAACGTACATTGCCGGACGCACCCTGACAGAACGGGACCGGACACACGCTGCGTGTGCCGGTCCCGTTTTAAGTATTTTAACGCCGGTATGAGAAAACAGCCCGGATATACGTTGTTTACAGACTGTTATCTTTTTACTTTTACCTTCTCCAGATGCCAGATATCTCTTACATACTCCTCTATCGTCCTGTCCGAAGAGAACTTGCCGGAATGTGCGGTATTCAAAATTGCCGCTCTTGCCCACCAGCTCTCATCCTGGAATTTCTCCACAGCTCTGTTCTGTGCATTGTCATAGGACTCAAAATCACGGAGAATGAAATATCTGTCTGCACGGTCTGATTCCTGCGTATTCAGGAGCGAGTTGTACAGCGGACGGAAAAGCTCCGGATTTACAGGGCTGTAGAATCCGTTGACAAGCTGCATCAGTACCTTGCGGATATCCTGGTTGTTATTGAAAATATCCATCGGATGATAGTCATTGCTGTGTTCAAGCGCAATGACTTCGTCAGAAGACATACCGAAAATAAAGGCATTGTCCTCACCTACTTCATTGACAATTTCAACATTCGCGCCGTCCATGGTACCCAGCGTAAGTGCCCCGTTCAGCATGAGCTTCATGTTGGACGTGCCGGAGGCTTCCTTGGAGGCTGTGGAAATCTGCTCGGAGATATCTGCTGCAGGGATAATGATCTCCGCATTGGATACCTCGATAAACACCACCTTGATCTTGCCGTTGATGCTCTCATCGTTATTGATGACATTCGCAACGTTGTTGATCAGCTTGATGGTAAGCTTTGCTGTCTTATAGCCTGCAGCTGCCTTTGCACCGAAAATATAGGTGTGCGGGTAGAATTCCATGTTAGGATTTTCCTTCAGCTTGTTATAAACATACATAACATGCAGGATATTGAGCAGCTGCCGCTTGTACTCGTGCAGTCTCTTAACCATTACATCAAAAATGGATTCTTCATCGATTCTGATATTGTTGTGTTCAAGAATATACTGTGCAAGGCGTTTCTTGTTGTGGCGCTTGATGGCCATAAACTCAGCCTGTGCCTTGGGATCATCCGCATAAACCGCAAGCTTTGAGATCTTGGAAAGATCTGTAATCCATGCATCGCCGATTTTATCGGTTACCCACGCAGCAAGCTCCGGATTTGCATGCAGAAGCCATCTGCGCTGTGTGATTCCGTTTGTCTTATTGGAGAACTTCTCCGGGAAAAGCTCGTAGAAATCCTTCAGCTCCTGCTTTTCCAGAATTTCCGTATGGAGCTTTGCAACACCGTTTACCGCATGTCCGCCGACGATGGCAAGGTGCGCCATCTTAACCTGACCATCATAAATGATAGCCATCTTGCGGATTTTGTCCTCTGCGTTCTGCGGATACCTGGCTCTGATCTCATCGCAGAATCTGCGGTTGATCTCCTCTACGATCTGGTAAATTCTCGGAAGGAGCTTTGAGAAAAGCTCAATCGGCCATTTTTCCAGTGCTTCCGCCATGATGGTATGATTTGTATATGCACAGGTCTTCTGTGTGATATCCCATGCCTCATCCCATTCAAGTCCGAAGTCATCCATCAGAATCCGCATCAGCTCTGCAACTGCAACCGAAGGATGGGTATCATTCATCTGGAACGCCACCTTCTCATACAGGTGCCTGATCTCCCCGTGTTTTGCATAATACTGCTTTACAGCCGCCTGAACAGATGCAGAAATAAAGAAATACTGCTGGCGGAGACGGAGTTCCTTGCCTGCATAGTGATTGTCATTCGGATACAGCACCTCAACAATATTGCGGGCCATATTCTCTGATTCTACCGCCTTTTCATAATTGCCCTTGTCAAACTCATCCAGACGGAAAGTATCCTTTGCCTGTGCATCCCAGACGCGGAGCGTATCCACAACATGGTTGCCGTAGCCCACAATCGGGGTGTCGTAAGGGATTGCAATGATTGCCTGATAATCCCTCTGCATGAATTTCAGTTTTCCGTGATCGCTGACCGACTCAACCCATCCGCCGAATTTGACCTCCTGCTGAAGCTCCTCCCGCTTTAACTCAAACGGGTTGCCGTCCTTCAGCCAGTCATCCGGAACCTCCTTCTGATAGCCGTCCTCAATTTTCTGCTTGAACATACCGTATTTGTAACGGATGCCGCAGCCGGTGGCAGGATAGCCCAGTGTGGCAAGAGAATCCAGGAAGCAGGCTGCCAGTCTTCCGAGACCGCCGTTTCCGAGGGCCCAGTCGGGTTCCTGATCCTCCAGCACATTCAGATTGAGATTCAGTTCCTTGATTGCTTCTTTAATACCGTCATGTGCAGAGAGATTGATAATGTTGTTGCCCAGTGCTCTGCCCATCAGAAATTCCATGGAAAGGTAATAAACCTTTTTTGCGTCCTTTTTATCGACCGCCTTCTGCGTTGCCATCCAGTCATCAATGATCAGATCCTGTACGGCTACTGCTACGGCATGAAATGCTTCCTTCGCATCCAGTTCTTTCAGATTTTTTCTGTAAAGCTTCCTTGCGTTGTACTCTACTTCCTTCTTAAAAAGTTCCTTGTCAAAAGTTTCCACGGATTTCCTCCTATTATCCATTCTTCTTAACAGCCAACGTTAAATTCTCACCATTAATGTCCCAGGACTTCTCATAACCCTCTGCTGTTCCGCTGACAATTGCATCAGCCATAACAACCGACTTGACTTCCTGTTCATTTTTCTGTATAAGAGCAGCGATTTTGTCGTTATCCTTCAGATAAACCGTGATATGGTCCATAACCTCAAACCCTGCTTCCTTACGCATGGTCTGAACCTTGGAAATGACCTCTCTGACGTAACCCTCCTCGATCAGCTCCGGTGTCAGATTGGTATCCAGCACAACCGTTGCCGTGCTGTCCTCCTCTGTAACAAAGCCGCCCCGCTCGGAAACATCAATCAGCAGATCGTCCTTTGTGAGAACAACCTCTGTATCTCCATCCACGGTAAATGTGACCGCGCCCTTTGCATCCAGCTCATCCATGGCTGCAGAGCCGTCCATCTCGGTAAGATGGCTGCGGATTGCATTCAGATGTCTGCCGTACTTCGGGCCGACAGTCTTAAGCTGCGGTTTGAATGTATAAGAAGTAAATGCACGCAGATCATCCTGGAACACAACCGTCTTTACATTCAGCTCATCTCTGACAATCTCTGTAAAGAAGCTGTCCAGCTTGTGCTCTGCCTTGACATGCAGTGCACTGATCGGCTGACGGTTCTTGACCTGTGCCGTATTTCTCGCGGCACGGCCCAGGAGAACCAGATGCAGAACCTCATCCATGTTGCTCT
>CAZPEW010000182.1:0-5548 GCA_964585695.1 uncultured Lachnospiraceae bacterium | reverse complement strand
ATCAGAGAAGCAGAAACGGATCTCCTCTCACGGATGATGTCCATGCAGAAAACGCACCCGAGCTATGCCATGACAGGTGCGATGTGCACTGCCTGCGCAGCGGTTGTTCCAGGGAGTGTTGTGAATGAGGTGCTCCGCAGGGATGCAGATTCTAAGTATATACGCATCGGACATCCGGGCGGTATTCTGCCCGCCGGCGTTGATTTTACGGCAGGCGGGGAGGAACCGGAAATCCTGGATGCATTCGGATTCCGTACGGCGCATCTCCTGATGGAAGGCACTGCAAGCGTATAGAGAAGGAATGTAAGAGGAGAGAAAAATGATTCGATTATATGAGAATGGTATTTATCTTTTGAACGGAACGGAAATTGCGGAAAGTCAGGCAGAGGCGGAGGACCGGACCGGGAAGCAGATCAGCCAGACGGAGGCCAGGAAAGGAACCATTTCCTATGGTATTCTGCAGAAGCACAACACTTCCGGAGATACGGAAAGACTGAAGCTCCGTTTTGATTCCATGGCATCACATGACCTTACCTATGTCGGCATCATCCAGACAGCAAGAGCCTCCGGCATGGAAAAATTTCCGCTGCCGTATGTCCTGACCTGCTGCCATAACTCGCTCTGTGCGGTAGGCGGAACCATCAATGATGATGACCATCTTTTCGGGCTGTCCGCTGCAAAAAAGTACGGCGGAATTTATGTGCCGCCGCACATTGCGGTCATTCATCAGTATATGCGGGAAAACTTTGCCGCCTGCGGGAGCATGATTCTGGGATCGGATTCGCATACCCGCTACGGTGCACTCGGGACGCTGGCCGTCGGAGAGGGCGGCGGAGAGCTGGTGAAGCAGCTGCTTTCGGATACCTATGACATTCAGTACCCGGAAGTCGTGGCAGTCTATCTGTCAGGCAGGCCGCAGCCGTTTGTCGGACCGCAGGATGTTGCACTCGCCATCATTCGCGCCGTATTTAAAAAAGGATATGTCAAGAACAAGATCATGGAATTCGTAGGTCCCGGTGTCTCCTCCATGACGACGGATTACCGGAACGGGATCGATGTCATGACAACGGAGACCACCTGTCTTTCCTCTGTGTGGCGGACAGATGCGGATACAAAGGAGTATCTTGCGCTGCATCACCGCGCAGACGATTACCGGGAGCTCAGTCCCGCGGAACTCAGCTATTATGATGGCTGCGTTTCTGTGGATCTCTCGGAGATCCGGCCGATGATTGCGCTGCCGTTCCATCCTTCGAATGCTTTTGAAATTACGGAGCTTCGCGAGAATCTGACAGATATCCTCCGTGAGACAGAACTTGCCGCGGAGCGCGTGGCAGAGGGCAGGGCGCATTTCACACTGCTTGACAAGATTGCGCCTGACGGCAGTCTTCAGGTGCAGCAGGCCGTGATCGGCGGCTGCGCAGGCGGCAATTACTCGAATGTTGCAGAGGCTGCGCATGCGCTTAAGGGCAGGAGCATCGGGAATGATGAATTCAGCTTATCGGTATACCCTTCCTCCCAACCGGTTTATACGGATCTTGACCGGAAGGGGCTGCTCCTTGATCTGATGGATGCAGGAGCCATCATCCGATCTGCATTCTGCGGGCCGTGTTTCGGTGCTGGCGATACACCGGCAAACAATACACTTTCTATCCGGCATACGACGAGGAATTTCCCGAACAGAGAGGGTTCTAAGCCGGGCAAAGGGCAGATGGCGGCAGTTGCGCTGATGGATGCACGTTCCATTGCGGCAACAGCGGCAAACGGCGGCAGACTTACGTCTGCGGAGACCATGGACTGCTGGGGTGATATACCGGAATACTGCTATGACGATCATGCATATCAGTCAAGAGTCTATAATGGCTGGCAGAAGGCAGAAGAGGAGCGGGCGCTGCGCTTTGGACCGAATATCAAGGACTGGCCGGAAATGGAAGCACTTGCCGATAATATCCTGCTGAAGGTTTCATCTAAAATCATGGATGAAGTAACCACGACTGATGAACTGATACCGTCCGGCGAGACATCCTCATTCCGCTCCAATCCGCTGGGACTGGCTGAATTTACGCTCTCCAGGCGGGATCCGCAGTATGTGGGACGGGCCAAGGCAGTTCAGCAGATGGAGGAGTTGCGTCTGAAGGGACAGATTCCTGAGGAGCTCACCGGTCTTATGGATGCCATCCGGCGTATTCCGGGACAGGAAAAGGTCACAGCCGGAGAAATAGAAATCGGTTCGGTCATTTATGCGGTAAAGCCCGGAGACGGTTCGGCAAGAGAGCAGGCAGCCTCCTGTCAGAGAGTACTTGGCGGACTTGCCAATATCACAAAGGAATATGCAACCAAGCGCTACAGAAGCAACTGCATCAACTGGGGCATGCTTCCGTTCCATCTGAAGGGAGAGGCGGATGCTTTTTTCGTGGATGACTGCATCTATGTTCCGGGGATCCGCAGAGCGCTGGATGGAGACTGCAGAGAAATTCCCGCATATGTACTCCGGGATGGAAGCTGTACGGAAATCCATCTTTATATTCTGGAGCTTACAGAAAACGAAAAACAGATTATCAAGGACGGATCGCTGATTAATTTCAACAGACGAAAGCTGAATACAGACCCTGCAGATCCAGCACAAGGACAGCCGGGTCGCCTGGCAGAGCACAGGACAGCTTCAGAAGCTTACGGTTCATAAGACTCTCGTCACAGACAAGCCGCGTGCCGTCATCCTCAATGAGAGATTCTGCGCTGTCTGCGGCCAGGGCAAGGTATTTGTCCCCGAGCTGCAGGACAACCATGACGGATTCTGATGGTGCGGTTTTGGCTGCTGCGGGGTCGGAATCCGTGTTTTCTGATATTCCGGCTACCTGGCCGCTGAGCGCGCCGAGCGAGAGTACAGGGAGGATATGCCCCTTATAGCTGAAGATACCCAGCAGGTAGTCCGGCTGCAGAGGAAGCGCAGTAACCGCGGGGAGTGTGATGATTTCCACAACATGTTCTGCAGGTACGGCATAGCAGGATGACTGCTGCCGCATCACCAGCAGGAGACTGTATTTACTGCTGTTTTCCATGATTTTCGGTCTCCTCCTCTCTGTTTACGGCTGCGGTTCTGTTTTCCGCAGCTTCTTTTTTGCAGATCTGCAGAAGCGAGTCGGCATTCAGCATCATGCCCAGTCTGCCGGTATCTGTGACGGCGCAGCCGATAATGCCGCATCGTGTGCGGTAGCTGCGGGAAAGCAGTTCCGGAAGCGGTTTTTCCACAGCAGTCTGCTGACCGGCGATATTTCCTGTTAGGAGCGCGGCGCTTCCGCGGATATCCTTGATCAGAATCAGATGCTGCTGGCCGTCTGCTTCGGCATGGTAAAGGCCGAACATGTCAAGTACCGGCAGCAGTTCCTTATCCTGGAACCATCGCTGTCCGTCAATGGTCTTAATATGTTTTCCGGCTTCCCGGAGACTGTAGATCCTTAAGACACTGCGGATCGGAATCAGGCAGGTATAGTCACCGACCATGAATCTGATGCATTCGGCAGAGGTCATGGAGACCGGAACCTCCATCAGAACGGAGGAGCCCTGATCGGCTTCGCTTGTCAGCGTCACGCTGCCTCCGAGACTGCCGGTCACACTCTGGGCAACATCCATGCCGACACCGCGGCCGGAATACTGGTTTGCCGTATCATTGGTGGTGAGTCCCGGGTGGAAAGCAAGATTCAGGATTTCGTCCTTTGTGTAAAGGGCAGGATCCTTGGTCAGGATACCTCTCTCTATGGCTTTTTCCATAAGGCGCTGGGTGTCCATTCCGCGTACGTCGTCAGTGACAGTGACACGGAGATGGTCGGTCATATTCTCAAACTCCAGAGTGATGGTTCCGCAGGGATCCTTGCCTTTTGCAGTCCGTTCCTCCGGGGTTTCGATTCCGTGGTCCGCGGCATTCCGCAGGAGATGAACCAGCGGATTTGCCAGTGTATCCAGCAGACTTCTGTCGATTTCAAGGTCCTCACCGATGACTTTGAGACGGATCTGCTTTTTTTCTTTGGAAGCAATATCTCTTACCAGACGATAGTACTGCGGAATTACGCCGGATACCGGCATCATGGACACCGCGGCAACCAGGCTCTCCAGTTCGTGGAACAGACGGTTCATATTCTGGAACTCATTGTCAATGCTTCCGTTCTGTCCGAGCCGCCGGATGGAATTTCCGAGTATGGTATTGGCGGTAATGAGCTCGCCGGTGATGTTCTGCAGATTCTGGACATGTGACCAGGAAACCATGCTGAATTTATTCTGATGTCCGCCTGCCGTATCCTCTGTATAAGACTGCTGCTTCCCGGCGGGAGCAGAGGAAACGGTGCTGCCGGAAGGGGCATCTGCTCCATCTTTTTCCACAGAGGCAACATACGGAGAAGCAAGCAGAAGTTTTTCTGCGTCTTCTTTGTGTGCGGTGCTGAATCTGAAAACAATGCCGCTGCGGGAAATCTGTGCAGCTGCATCCGGGGCCTCCAGATTGGATGGAACGGTCAGTATTTTTGAACAGAGCGGCTGCAGCGCACGCAGCAGCATAAAGGCACGGACATTTTCCATCTGGCAGCCGGCACGGAGCCTTACTCTCCAGGAAAAGAGGAAAGATGTATCTGCTGTGCCGCCGGGATGCGGAGCACTGCCGGAAGGAAGAGAGGCGCCGGAAGGAGATTTCCCCTCCGAGGGCGAAGTACCGGCGGAGGCATCTGCTGCAGCGGATACGGACAGATCTGCAGGAGAAACAGCACCGGAGGCCGTATCCGATGCAGAAGTCTGCTGTATTCCGTCTGGATGTGTTTCGGACGGCTGTATTCCGGCAGAAACAGCGGGAGTCCCGTTTTCCTTGGCACCGGTTCTCAGCGCGGCAAAGAAAGCAATTTCCTTTTCGGTCGCGGCGATGACAGGAGCGGCACTTTCCGGGCGGAAGTCCGCTCCGGAGACGCGGCCGGTTTCCCGTTCAACGTAGTCGGAGAGGAGATACATCAGGTCAAAAATCCGGCTTTCCTGTCCGATGGTAAGTTCCGGTTTATCGCGGAACAGAAGAAAAAGATCCTCCATGCGGTGCGTGCAGGTACTGATGTCCTTAAGCCCCATCATGGCGGCTGAACTTTTAATGGTATGAACAATACGGAAAACGGCGCGGATATCCTCCCCGGAAAAATGACCGTCCTGCACAGCGCGGGTCAGCCTTGTATCAAATTCTTCCATGAGTCCGGCAGTTTCCCGCTGGTAAAGCTCAACCATGGATTCAAGATCTGAGCTGAAAAAGCCCATTTCGTCACCCCTCCTGCTGCTTATTGTGCGTCATATTCAAAAGAGCTTACCAGCTTTTTAAGCATCTGCATCTGACCGGTCAGCTCCTCGCTGGAAGCGGCGCTCTCCTCGGCAGTTGCGGAATTTTCCTGCACAACGCCGGAAATCTGTTCGATGCTCTCACGCAGCTGGACGACGGCGGTTGCCTGTTCACTGGAGGCATGAGATATGGTCTGCACCTTGTCGGCTGCTTCCTGAGCGGACTTTGCGGTCTGCAGCAGCTGGCCGGACG
>CAZPEW010000181.1:0-5550 GCA_964585695.1 uncultured Lachnospiraceae bacterium | reverse complement strand
ATAATTTCCGGATAGTTTTGACATTTCCACATCTTGTGGTCCTGCAATCCACATTTTGTGGATACGTACCGGTACAGGCCTTTATATATGCAGAACTGCCGCAAAAAGTCTTGTAATCAGATTTGCACTTTTTAAATAATTCAGCCAGGTCCCCGGCATATTAAACTGCATGGCAATATTCTCCGTAAATACATTCGCCGGAAGCAGCCCGATCACAAGAATCGCTGTCCAGATATAAAAGCATGATTCAATAAGTCCAAGCGTACCGCCAAGCATCCTGTTTATAAAACTGAGGACCGGCGCCTGAACCAAGAGATCCAGAAGCTTAAACAGG
The DNA here is from genome assembly GCA_964585695.1 of uncultured Lachnospiraceae bacterium. GTDB lineage: Bacteria > Bacillota > Clostridia > Lachnospirales > Lachnospiraceae > Oribacterium. Next base: position 5,216 of record CAZPEW010000181.1, on the reverse strand, counting down.
AGCCGGACCAGGAGATTCACGAGAATCATCAGAAGAATAAACAAAATAACTGTCAGTATCAGATCCGTTACTTTTTCGCCGATATACTCTGTTACCTTATCCAGACCGATCATCTGATAAAACAGATCGGCGCTGCTCTTTCCGGCGGAATCTGCTGCTGCACCTGTCCCTGCGCCTGCATAAGACCGGGAATTCATACCGTCCGTTATGATTGAATGCACCTTTCCCTGCAGCATCAGACGCAGCCGGTCATTTTTAAGTACATAGCCTTTAACGTACGGAAGGCTCATTTTTGTAATAACCGTGGAAAGAATAATGGAAACAAAGGATACCGACATTTTGACCAGGCCCTTTTTGTATCCGAAAATAAACATGGCTACCATTACGGTAGCCACGATAATCTGAACCCAGCTTGATTGTATTACTGCAAATGCCGTGCTCATCAGTTAATAAAATTCTCCTCCCGCAGGATCAGCCGGTCATCCTTGTCATATTTCGGATGGAACATGCCGCCCAGTTTCTTGCCGAGACCCGGTTTCTCTGCTTTATCTGCAGCATCCTCAATCAGCTGCTCTGCAGACGCCTTGTTCAGGGCAATATTATCCTCCTGCATCAGTTCAATTCTTTCATAAAGTGCGAGTACAGTCTTTCCGGGCATGACGCAGTCTATGCTCTTTGCATATTCCTGCGCATAGGTTGCAAAGTCATCAATGCTCATCTCGTTATAATAATCCGCCGGAAGATCGCTCTCATCCGGTGCCTGCTGCACATCCTCTTCCGTATTTTCCGGACCGCGGACCGGACGATCCGTATCCTCATAGACTTCTTCTGCTGCATAATCTGCACGGACCGGCTTCCTCTCCTCACGGACAGGTGCCTGCGGTACTGCAGTTTCTTCTGCAGGCTCCTGCTGGCGCAGATCTGCTGCAGGGGACGGAACAGTCCCTGATACCGCCGGGGCTGCCTGATTTACCGCATTATAAGGTCTTGCCGGCCGGATTTCCGGTTCCGGCTGCTTTACAGGTACCGGCTCCTCACGCTGCGGTTCTGTTTCCGCCGGACGCGCCTCCTCCGAATGCTCCAGATCCACATCCTCCAGCAGCCCGTCGTCTTCCTCTTCCACATCGGAAACAATATCAAATTTCTTGAGGAAAAGCGGACGGTCCTCTGACATACGGTCAAACCGGTCCATGACATCCACAAGCACCACTGAACAGGATTCCCTGAGATGATCCAGGTAATCCGAAATTTCATCTACAACCGCATATGTAAGTGAACCTGCATTCTCAATGATCAGGTCCTTATCCTTTAATTTCGGTGCAAAAACAGAAAATCCCTTTTCATTGAGCTTTTCTGCATCTGTCTTGGCAACCTTATAATCCACGCCGTACTTTTCGTGGAAATATTTAATCTCATCAACAGCTATGCGGAATCCATCCTCCCTGGTCATAGCCTCAATGATCATATGATAATTCCGGATCTCCGGCTGTTCTGCCGCCTTTTCCGCGGCACTCTGCTCTGCGGTTTCCGGGACAGTATCCTCCCTGATGGTCGCTGTTTTTTCTGCCGCTGCAGTTTTAGCTGCCGCTACTTCTTTTTCTGTCTGCACTGCTGCTTTTTCTGCCTGATCACCGGCATTCGAAGCAGACGTCGTATTCTCCGGCGCAACGGACGTCTTTGCCTGTTCCTCCCCTTGCGCTGCTGCAGAAGCATCCTCTCCGGTGCTTCCGTCCTCTCCGCTCTCATCATAATCGGATTCCGCTGTGTTTCCGCTGTATTCCTCGGAAACCATCTTGAGTTTTTCCTCATATTTGTCGCGGTTTTCCACAAGATCCATCTGGGCCTTGGACAGAGGCTGGTACTTCAGCTTCAGTTCCATCGCCTTATCCACATATTTTCCGAGACCAAAAAGAAGCATGATCTTGTCGCAGGTTTTAACACAGTCATCCTCCCTGCCCGCTTCCGAATAAAGTCTGGCAAGTTCATAAAGCCATGCTTCATCCACATCGGTCGAGGTATACTGCTCAAGACAGTTGATCAGCTGATTCGGCGCTGCGCCCTTTGCCTTCAGGATCATGTAGCGTAAAAGATACTGTCTGGAATCATCCGGACTCATCTCGCAGAACTCGCGGTAAAATTCCTGGGCTTCCGGAATTTCTCCTGCCTTTACCGAAATCTCCGAGAGTTTAAAAAGAAAACGTTTGCCTACCGGCGCACGCTCGAATGCAAGCAGAAGTATATCCTTTGCTTCCTCATATTCCTTATTTTCCTCGTAAATATCGGCAACAGAGGCAAGCAGATTCGCATTCCGCACCCTGCGCCAGTCAATTGTATCCGCAATCTGCATGGCCGTTTTAAAATCTCCCTGGTCAACCATTTTGCGGATCTGTTCCGCTTTAATATTAAACTCATATTTATCCATTGGAATCTCCTCGTGATTCAAGGTTATCTATAAATATATTACAAAGTCACTCTGCCGTCCAGTGCACGCAGCAGAGTAACCTCGTCAATATTCTCAATATCTCCCCCTACCGGTACACCGGATGCGATCCTGGAAACACGTATCCCTGTCGGTTTGATCAGTTTCGTAAGATACGTTGCCGTGGTTTCACCCTCCAGGGAGGAATTGGTTGCGATGATGACCTCATCCACGTCTCCCTGCAGTCTCGTCATCAGCTCCTTCAGCCGGATATCATCCGGACCGATTCCAAGCATCGGCGAAATCGCACCATGCAGTACATGATACACACCATTGTACTTGCCGGTCCGTTCGTAGGCACTCATATCTCTGGAATTTTCAACCACCATGATCTGTCGATGATTCCGTTCCTGAGAGCTGCAGATCGGACAGATATCCGCATCGGTAATCGTACAGCAGACCCTGCAGTAATGCACATTCGAACGTGCCTTTACGATTGCTTCTGCCAGCGACTCTGCCTGCTCCGCCGGTGCATTGATGATATGAAAAGCAAGCCGCTGCGCACTTTTCTGTCCGACACCCGGCAGTCTTGAGAGCTCTGCCACAAGTCTCGAAATATCCTTAGAAAAATACTCCATTTTTATAAACCAAGTCCCATTCCGCCTGTAAGCTGGCCCATCTGCTGCTGCGAATCCGCATCCATATCACCCAGTGCCTGGTTTGTCGCTGCCATGATCATTTCCTCCAGCGTCTCTGCATCCTCAGGATCCAGTGCATCCGGACTGATTTCAACCTTTGTTACCTTCTTTTCACCGGATACCGTTATCTTGACTGCACCGCCGCCGGCCTGTGCCACATATTCCTTCTTGGAAAGCTCTTCCTGCGTTTCCTCAAGCTTGCGCTGCATTCTCTGGTACTGCTTCATCATGTTGTTCATATTCATTCCGCCCATACCGCCTGGGAATCCACCGTGTTTTGCCATTATTCTTCCTCCGAATCCTCTGTTTCAATGTCAACAGGCATATTGATTTTACTTTTCAGGTCCTCATCCGTTACATAGACTGTTGTCCGCGAATCTGTATTATCCGCAAACTTTGCCTTAAATGAGATTTCCTTATGATATTTCTCCGAAACAACCCGCCTGATTTCCGCAAGCGTCTGCTCCTCAGAGATAGTATTATAACTTGCTTTGCTTGTCGTGACAATCACCATTCCCGCTTCGCCCTTCAACGGCGATACCCAGGAATTCTGGATGGCACTCTTTTTCAGACCGTCACTCATCAGCGCACCCAGATTTTTCCACTCCTTTTTAAGCAGCTGGAGATCCTCATACTGGGCCCTCGGAAGTCTGACCGTCTGACTGCGCCCGCCTTCTCCCGGATGCAGGAGATCTGCAGCATTCGCGCCTCTCAAAGCAGCGGCATTCTGGTAAGAAGCCCCTGCACCGCCGGATCCGCCCCCAGTCATACCCGCAGCATTCGCAGAAGCCAGTACGGAACCGGCCATACCCGCTGCGCCGGCGAATGCACCAGGCCCGCCGTTCATAGCCTGCAGACCGGCAATTGCCTCCGCACTGACAGACTGCATCTTCCGTTCGAGCTCTGAAATCCTTGCATTGATCGTATCCGGCTGCAGATCCGTCTCCGTAAAGGCCAGCTTCATCAGCGTGGTCTCAATAAGCACTCGCTTTTCTGTCGCATATCTGAGCTGGTTGGAAAGCTCGCTCAGCATCCGCACATACCGCATCAGTTCATCTATGCTCAGAAGCTCCGCATCCTCCATCAGCCGCTGGAGATTATCCATGGACATATCTACCAGGCCGGCAACATCTTTTACGGTTTTTGCCATCAGGAGATTCCGTATATAGAAAAGGAAATCCGAAACAAACTGCGAGAGCTCCCGCCCCTGCGATACCATGTCCGACACCTTTGTAAGCACCGTCCGTATATCACGTGCAGCCAGCGCACGGATCAGATCCGAGAAAATGCCGGTATCCACTGCACCCAGGATGTCCAGTGCATCCTCATATTCAATTTTCCGGTCAAAGCGGAAGGCTGAGCACTGATCCAGGAGACTTACCGAATCTCTCATGGATCCGTCACCCACTCTTGCAATATAATGCAGCGCCTCATCCGATACATTGATTTTTTCCGCATCGGAAATCTCACGGAGTCTGTCTGCAATGACATCCGTCGAAATTCTCCGGAAATCATATCTCTGACATCTTGACAGAATAGTAATCGGAATCTTATTCGGCTCTGTCGTTGCAAGCACAAAAATAACATACTCCGGCGGTTCCTCCAGCGTCTTAAGAAATGCATTGAAAGCACTCGTCGAGAGCATATGTACCTCATCGATGATATAAACCTTATATTTACCCCCTGCCGGCGGGTATTCTATTTTGTCCCGGATGTCTCTGATATCCTCGACACCGTTGTTGGATGCAGCATCCATCTCAATTACATTCATGCTCGAGCCATTCAGAATCGCTCTGCAGCTTGCACACTCATTGCACGGATTTCCGTTGACCGGGTTCTCGCAGTTGACCGCTCTTGCAAGTATCTTGGCAACCGATGTTTTACCGGTACCTCTGGTTCCCGTAAATAAATAAGCATGCCCGATACGGCCGGTCCGGATCTGATTCTTAAAAGATTCCGTGATCGGCTCCTGGCCTTTTACTTCATCAAAAGTCTGCGATCTCCATTTTCTGTATAATGCCGTATAACTCAAATGTATTCTACCTTTCAGATTTATAAAATTCAGCCCGGAGTTATGAAAAGCAAGTAGGATTTATAAA
>CAZPEW010000180.1:333-5552 GCA_964585695.1 uncultured Lachnospiraceae bacterium | reverse complement strand
ATACGGAGCACTGGCCTAAAAACGAGCGTATTTTACGTCATTTAGTACTAGACAGCAGCAGATTTACGCGTGGTTAAGCGATTTGTCAACCACACGATTGTTAACTGTTAGAATTATTTTATTCACGAAAAGGTGTGCATCGAACTGCTGCTTTCAGAAGGCATGCATGCCTTTTATTTTAAAAATTCTTAAGCCTGTCCATCCGATTCCTTGAACAAAGAAATGATCCAGTCACGGTTGATCAGAGGGAAGTCTGCATCGTTGATCGTATAGAGATCTTCCTCTGTTTTCAGCTCTTCCTGAATCATATTCACCGGAATCAGAAAACTCATTCCCTTGTCGCCTGTTCTGACAACAATCTTCATAATGTCGTCATTGGTACGCTCATACTCGACTGAGGTCACATCCTCAGCCTTTCCTTTTTTGTTGTCGATGAATTCAATGAAGCTGTCATACTTGGCCAGCTCTACCACAACATCGTCCATGCCGTCTTCAAAAATCTCAATCTTTTCTATGAATTCCTGAATGGTTGCACATCTTCTCAGACGATATCCCTGCTTGATCAGCGGCTCTGCAAATTCAGTGAGGTTGGCACCGACATCATTCTGGCTCAGCCATAATACAAACTTGCGGTCTGCATCGCTGTAAAGCATTTGATTCTGGATCATGAATTCCTTATGACAGTGCGGGCAGGTGTGCTGGAACAGATCACCTGAAAGGACTCTTTCCTTTAAATCTGGATCCTTAGCGGAAGTAACGGTATCATAAACTGTAATCGTAAACTCCTCACCGCAGTAAGGACATTGATACTGTAAATCATGGGATGCGCTCATCTATATTTCTCCTAACTTTTCATGGATATGCCGTTGAAATCAAGGCCAAGTTTCGCCGTTTCTTTCATAATACGGTTCATCACATCCTGCTCATCTTCATTCAGATGATTTCCTGCGAACAAAGCAAACAGACGATATTCACTGTTATTGAGGTACAGCAGTGCATAGACATCATCATCGATATGCACACCGGTATCTTCCGGTGTCTCCTCTGCCATCTTGCCTGTTAAGAACAAGCCTTTAACGCCTGTAATCCGCATGGCATATTCTGCCAGTCCGCCGTCCTGGATCAATCCTGTCATAACAACGTCCGGATAGAACGGATCCCTCAGCAGATCCAGCCTAGGATCCAGTCTGCTCTTCAATACATCTTCATCCGTATCTTCATCCATCTGCTTCAGAAAGTCTTCATTCTTATACATCATATCCTGATCCGGTTCAGCTAGCTGTGCTTCGCTCTGCAGGACCATATCAATTGAGAATGTACCAAGCATCTTCTTAGACTTCAGTCCTCTAGTGCACTTCTCCCAGGAACTGCCAACTGCCAGCACATTCAAAAGGACAAATCCTTCCGCATTGCAGTAGGACGAGCATAAAGCGTAACAGTCATCATCGTGAATGGCAATACTGTCTTTTAACTGTTCGGTCAGATCATCCACTTCAATTGTTACGTATTTGTGATACCAGTCTGTAAAGTACATCTCTGCTAGTTTCATATCTTACCTTATCCATATTGTAACAACAAAAAAACAGGTTTCAACTAAGAAGCCTGTTTCCTTAATTAGTTCCTGGAACGTCCGCTTCCTAGGATTCTTAATACATACAGGAAGACATTGATGAAATCAAGATATAACTGGAACGCACTGTATACTGCGAAGTTCTCCTTGATTGTTCCTTCACCAAGCTGATAATAGAATGCTTTGATCTTCTGCATATCCCAGGCAGTCAATGCCAAGAACAGACCCAAACCGATATAACCCATCAGCAGGCTGTTTCTCAATGCCGGAATAAATAATGAAATGACGGTCAGAATGACAAAGGCAAGCAGTGCACCGGTGAAGATGCCGGAGAACTTTGTCAGATCAACTTTGGTATATGTTCCAATGACTGCACAGCATACGAACAGGACTGCCGCAAAGACGAATGCCTGGAATACTGTCGAAATATCATATGCCATTGGAAGGAATGAGAATGTTACACCGGTAATTGCCGCATATACAAACATCAGAACTCGTACTGTTGTTGTTGAGAATTTTGTGATGCCGGCACTGAATGCAACGGCTATGCCGAGTTCAACAAAGACCATAATGAGCATAATGTATCGGAACTGATTCAGCAGCTGCAGAACAAATCCACCTGACACATATGAATAATAGCATCCGAATGCAACAGCTGAGGTAATGCCTAATGCAATTGCCATATTAATGAAAACTTTTGTTACATACGCCTTCAATCCTGACGTATCTTGTGAATAAACTTGAGACTGAGAATTAAATTCACTCATCTTGAATACCTCCTTTAAACACTGATAATCATACTAAACTTTCAACAAAATACAAACGACATCACTTCTTTTTTGTATTCCTGAGACAATTTTTCATGATTTGTTCACATTGCTGAAGAGGATGCCATCCATTGTTTCAGTCCGTTCAGGTCTTCTTCCGTACCAGTACAGCTGATACGTTCTCCTTCGGGATGAAGTGTACTATATACAGCAATCTGATAATGATTCTTCTTCTGGGAAAGGACTCTGATTTCATGGATGTTCTTCTTTGTCCAGAACAAATAAGTATTATCGTGATGATATACTAACCACTCACTTCCATAAGCGAGTTCTTTTGCGCATGGGATGAAATTTTCTGCTTCCATAGCTGTCTTTCCTTCACAGGTCCGAATGCGGTGGTGGATTCTGCCGCATGCCTTGACAGCATTCATCATTCCAATCAAGATAAACACTATAAAAATTCCTGCAGCTACTGCCGCTCCCCACATCAGCTGACTGGAATTGCCAGTTAAAAATATCACTGCAAATAAGATCACATTGGCAATCACTCCGCAGACAAGAGATACCATCAAATGATACAAACGGATGCTCTTAGCTATCTTCTTATAGTTTTCCATGTTTTCACCCCCGGCATCATTTCTGATACCATGCAGCAATCTCATCACTCATTCTCTTTGTATCTTCTGCATCAAGAGAATTGAACCAATGCACCGGCATCTGATGATTGAGCCAGGTATACTGACGTTTTGCGAACTGTCTGGAATTCTTTTGAATCTCACTTTTTACGTCTTCCAGGGAGCAGGTGCCTTCGATGTACGGTTTCCACTCCTGATATCCGATGCCCTGCATACAGGCATCTGAGAAGATGACGCCTGAAGCAAGCAGCTGTTTGACTTCTGCTTCCAATCCAGCAGCGAACATACCTTCGACACGCTTGTTGATGCGTTCATAAAGAACATCTCGGTCCATTGTACACCCAGCAATCCATGCATCGTAAAGCATTTCATGATTCTGCCTGGCCACAATTTCACTCTGCGGCCGCCCGCTTCTCTCATAAATTGTCAGGCTTCTCATGACACGGCGGCGATTATGCGGATGGATCTTTTCACACTGCTTCGGATCGACCTTCTGCAGCATCGCATACAGTTCTTCATCACTGTATGCCTCCCACTTTGGATCTGTGCTTGGACCTTCTTCCTCTTCAAAGTCATAGTCATAAAGACACGCTTTGAGATACATGCCGGTGCCGCCGCAGATAATCTTCAGTCCTTCTGAACCATCAATCAATTCCCTTGCCATTTTCTGAAAATCTGCGCTGGTATATCTGTCCTTTGGTGACAGGATATCGATCAGATCATGTCTGACACCGTCCATCTCATCTGGTGTGACTTTGCCAGAACCAATGTCGCAGCCGCGGTACACCTGGATGGAATCTCCTGAGATGATCTCTGCATTCAGCCGATGTGCCATCTGAATGGAAAATGCCGTCTTGCCTGAAGCTGTCGGTCCGGCAATGACCAGTACCTTCTTCATCGTCCAAATCCTTTCAGCAGCTGCCTCTCTTCAATGATGACAACCGTTGGTCTGCCACTTGGATCACGCCAAGGATTCCGACATTCTGCTAAAGACAGGACTAGATTCTTCATCTCTTCACCTGTCAGTTTCTGATGTACATGCACGCTGTTCCTTGAGGCAATCAGCGCAATCTGCTTCGTCTGTGTCTTGGCAAAATCAATCTGCTGTTCATGAAGAAACGCATCTAAAAGGTCACCCAGGAATTCTTCCTGATTCAAGTCCTTCATCCATGCCGGCACTCTGCGGATCATCAATGTATCTCTGCCGAAAGGTTCAAAGGACAGGTGCAGGTCTGCCATTGCCTGATTGATTTCATCAATCCTATGCATCAGGTCATCACCTGCATGAATGGTCAACGGTACAAGCAGGTCAATCATCACTGGATTGTCATTCAATGTCGTCTGCAGCTTTTCATATTCTACTCTTGCCTGCGCAGCTTTCTGATCAATCACAGCCATTCCCTGCGTGCATGAAGCAAGCACATGCGTGTCACGATACTGGCCAATCACTTCCATCAATGGGAATGGATCTTCATCCGCCTCATCATAAGAAGATCTTGTCTCTTCTACTTTGGCCTGCAGAGCTGCCAATACAGCTGCATCTTCTGCCGCTTCCTTTGCTATCGCTTTTCTTGCCTGTTCATCCAGAACGAACTGCGTTTCTTCTTTCTGCGGTTCTTCTGTTTCTATTTTCACTTCTGCCTGCACCGGTTCTTTTTTCTTTACGGTCAGTTCATCTGTATCAAAGGACAGCGGCTGATAGTATTCCTGTTTCGGTTCACTGACATTCTTTTCAACGACCGAGCCGTTGGCACAGAGTGCTTTATATACTTCTTCCTTGATCAGCAGCTCCAGCTGCGTCTCCTTGGAGATACGTACTTCCCACTTGCTTGGATGAACATTTACATCTAAAAGATGTGGATCCATTTCAACAGAAAGAACACACATCGGATATCTTCCCTTCGGCAGGAAATCATCGTAGGCATCCTGAACACTTTGATAGAGCTTATAGGTGCGCACCATTCTTCCATTCAGGAATATATGCATCATATTGCGGGACGCCCTGCTGATCTCCGGTTTGATCAGATAGCCTTTGACATGATAGTCAAAGTCAGAAAAATCCACAGGAATTGCATTCTCGGCAGCGGTCTTTCCATAAACTGCATACAGTACTTCCAGCAGGTCTCCCTGTCCGCTTGTACGGAAGGCATCTCTGCCGTCATTGATAAAGTGGAAAGCTATCTCCGGATGGCTCATCGCAAAGCGGGAGATGACATCCTGGATCAAAGATGCTTCATATGAACCACT
>CAZPEW010000180.1:0-288 GCA_964585695.1 uncultured Lachnospiraceae bacterium | reverse complement strand
GACCTTCAACAGTGATCTCTGTCCCCTGGTTGCATGGGTATGGTGAGGCAGATTCTTTCCGGCCATAGGCAATGATGACTCTGGTCGCATCAGTGCCGTCACTGGTGCTCAATGTCACCTTTGAAACAGCCGCAATGGAAGGCAGTGCTTCCCCGCGGAACCCTAATGTATGAATCGACCACAGATCATTCTGTGCATGGATCTTGGAAGTCGCATGGCGCTCAAAGCACATTTGTGCATCTGATGCATCCATGCCGCAGCCGTTATCCATGATGGTGATTTTTGATA
>CAZPEW010000179.1:2559-5573 GCA_964585695.1 uncultured Lachnospiraceae bacterium | reverse complement strand
GAGAGGATCTGGTAATCCAGCACCGGCCGGAGACTTGCATCCTTCCCCGCCGGCTCCACACCCAGCGTATCACCTGCATGCAGCATGGAAATCCCGGTCACGGCACAGACTGCGCCTGCCTCCGCGCTGTCTGCCGTCTCAAATTTTGCGCCGGAATAAAAGCGGATCTGGCTTACCTTCTCCCCCGGTACCAGCTCATCCCGCGCGCGGAGCACGCCGCCGGTAATCTGCATATAGGTAAGGCGGCTGTTCTGCTCATCCCGCGCGATTTTAAATACATGCGCGCCGAATGCCTCCGGATATTTCGGGCATTCCGTAAAATCCATGAACCCGCGGAGGAACGCATCAATTCCCGTCAGCTTCAGCGCCGAACCGAAATATACCGGATACAGATGCCTGTCCCAGATCAGATTGCGGATGTCCTTCACACGGATGCCTGCTGCATCTCCGTTCAGATACCGTTCAAGCAGACGCTCATCGCAGGATGCAATATCCTCCAGTATGGCATCCGGCAGGGAAACAGCTGCATCCCCTTCTGCCGCTCCCGTCCCGCACAGCCTCTCCTCGCCTTCTTTTGCGTCTCCGGAAGCAGACGGTCCTTCCTGCTGTGCACAGGCCCTGACCTCTGTAAAATCGACCGCACCGCCCGTCAGCTTCCTTTTAAGCTCCGAAAGAAGAGCATTCCGGTCCGTACCGGGCTGGTCCATTTTGTTCACAAAAATAAAAGCCGGGATATGATAGCGTTTCAGAAGCCGCCAGAGCGTTTCCGTATGTCCCTGCACACCGTCTTTGCCGGAAATCACCAGGATCGCATAATCAAGGACAGAAAGCACACGCTCCATTTCCGCCGAGAAGTCCACATGCCCCGGCGTATCAAGCAGCGTTACCCTCGTCTCTCCGAGGTCGAATTCTGCCTGCTTGGAAAAAATGGTAATGCCCCGCTCCTTTTCCATCCTGTCTGTGTCAAGGTAGGCATCTCCGTGATCGACCCTGCCTGCCCGGCGGATCCGGCCGCTTTTAAAAAGTATTCCCTCTGATAATGTTGTCTTGCCCGCATCCACATGTGCGAGTATACCGATACATAGCCGCTGCATCCTGCCTCCTGCTTTGTCTGCCTGATCTGCTTCCGTCTGGACCTGTCTGCCTGATTCCGCCTGTACTGTCTCCGCTGTTTCCGGATCTCATTTCCGGGAGAAGCGCTCTGTCATTTTCCTCCGCAGTATATCCACGGTATCGCCGAGCGTGAGACCTTCCTCATCCACTGTGATATCCGCATATTTCTCATAAAGCGCCGTACGTTCATTGTAAAGGTCACGGAGCGTATACCCCTCCGGAATCGCTACTCCGCGGTCTGTAACATTCCCGATCCGTGCCTCCATCTCCTTATAGGAAATCTTCAGATACACCACCGTCGAGATCCTTTTAAGATGCTCCATGGCCCAGTCCTCATAGCAGATCGAACCGCCCGGTGCAAGCACTGCGTTCTCCGGCGAGAGACTTGCCGCGGTGTCTCCCTCCACCTTTAAAAATCCCTCTCTGCCTTGCTCACTGATGATTTCCTTTAAAAGCCTGCCGGTCCGCTCCTGGATGACGATGTCGATGTCGATGAAGCTCATTCCGAGACGCTTTGCAAGCAGCACCCCTACCGTACTCTTGCCGCTGCTTGGCATTCCGATCATTGTTATATTCATAAAATTTCCCTCTCCTGTTATTGTATAAAAGACGGGGTCCTTCCGGACTCCGTCTCAATGATTCCATTCTTACAGCTGCTCCGCATAGAGGCTGAGCGGCGGGATGAGCTGCTTTTTCCTGGAAACCACACCCGGCAGCTGCACGCAGAAGCTGTCTCCTGCATCCTGCGCATCAGAGTTGTCCGTGTCCCTGCCTTCCATTTTCTCAATCTGCGTTGCGAATGCATTCTCCACGAGCTGTCCGGAACCTGAGCCGACACTTAAAAGCGTCGTACTCTGCGTGAGGATATTGGTGAGCATGACAAAACTCATATCCAGCTTCTCTGCCTTCATCGCCTCATGCGCATAATTCAGCAACCGCGGGGTAAGATCCTTCAGTTCCTTTGCATTCAGGCTGGTTACCTGACTGACGCCGAAATTGATCTTTCCTGCCGTAAAATGCTTGAAATCCTGATAAAAGATCTCCCGGTCGGATTTCCCCTTCAGATTGGAGCCTGCCGAGAACATCTCCACTGCATACTTCTCGATATCCACACCGGCAATTCCGGCCAGCGCGCGTCCTGCCGCCTCATCTGCTGCAGTGCAGGTCGGCGAACGGAACAGAAGCGTATCCGATACGATTGCGGACATCAGAAGTCCTGCCGTCTGTCTGTCGATCTCAATGCCGTTTTCCTGGTACATCTGGTATATGATCGTCGATGTGCAGCCGAGCGGCTGGTTCCTGAAATAAACCGGACCGAGCGTCTGGATCGTCCCCAGTCTGTGATGATCGATAATCTCCAGGATGTCTGCACTCTCGACACCCTCTACTGCCTGTCCCGGCTCATTGTGATCCACCAGGATAACCTGTTTCCCGTGATTTCCAAGCAGGTTTCTGCGGGAGATCAGTCCCAGATAATGTCCGTCCTTGCTGAGGATCGGGAAATCTCTGTGACGCTTGGATGCCATGACATCGCGGATATCGTCAATGTAGTCCTCCTCCTCGAATGTCACCAGTCCTTCTGATTTCATGAAATAGCTGATCGGCATGGACTGGTTGATAAGACGTGCCGCTGTATAGGCATCATAGCTTGTCACCATAATCAGCATACCGCTCTGCTCTGCCAGTGATTTGATGGTCGGGGAAACATTCGCGCCCTCACAGATGATAATGCAGTCTGCGCCGTTGTCGAGAGCAGAAAGCTGGTTCTCGGCACGGTTTCCGAGGATAACGATATCATGCTTTGCGATGTAGTAGGACATCATCTCCGGGTTGGCCGCCGCAATCAGCACCTTGCCCTCTGCGCAGATCCGGTTCTCATCGCCGGGTACCCGCGTCGCCTC
>CAZPEW010000179.1:0-2549 GCA_964585695.1 uncultured Lachnospiraceae bacterium | reverse complement strand
GTATCCGGCCAGCCGGATCATCTCGTCGAGGGGCGTCGCCTCCAGCGTCTCGCGGATGTTTTTATACTGGGTGCGGGCCTTGGAGATGATGCCGGAATCATAGACATTCATATAGGATTTGGCAATATCACCGACCGTAATAAGGCCCTCCAGCATGCCGTTTTCCGTCACTGCCGGAATGGTTACGACATTGCCGTCATTCATGATGTTCCATGCCTCTTTCAGGCTCATGTTCTTGGAAACGCCCGGCGTCTTCCTGTACTCGATGTCACTGACCTGCGTCCGTACAGAGCTGATCAGCCGCGGCTTCTCCACCTTGAAATAGTCAAGCACAAAGCTTGTTTCCGCATTCGGACTGCCGGCACGGCAAGGTACGTAACGTGTGCTTCCGGTCACTGCATTTTTAAGGCGCGCATAGGAAATCGCAGCGCAGATGGAATCGGTATCCGGATTTCTGTGTCCTGTTACAAGGACATCTCTTTCTGTATTGTGCGGAATCACTTCTTTTTTCTTTTCCATAATTTCTCCATTCAGATCTGTATTAAAGCCACTTTTTCTTCCGGAAATACCAGAGCCCGATCAGTATGATGAGGAGGCTGACCAAAAACAAAAGCGGATAGGCCCACGGTTTATCCAGCTCCGGCATGTACTTGAAATTCATCCCGTACCACCCGACAATCAGTGTAAGCGGCATAAAAATTGCCGTCACAACCGTCAGCACCGTCATGATCCTGTTCATCCGGATATCCAGCTGCGAATGATAAAGATCCCTTACCTGTGTTGTATATTCACGCAGCGCATTGACAATATCCAGGAGCCGCATAATCCGTGAGGTATACATATGGAAATAGCGGATGCCCTCTGCGTCAAAAAAATTGTTTTCATTCTCCTCCAGCTCCTCGCCGAGATCAATCAGCTGATTGTAATGCCGGAAAAAAATCAGAAGCTGGCTCCGGATATCATTCACCTTTGTCACCAGTGTATCGCCGTTATCCTGGAGAATCGCTTCCTCGATCACATCAAGGCGGCTCTCATAATGATCCAGGAGATCCATATCTCCCGCAACCATTTCTTCCAGGAAATCATACAGGAACCGTGCCAGTCCAGGGCGCTTCCAGTGCCTCGTACTCCGGACACAGCGGATATATTTCTCCGCCGCCCCGCTCCGGTCTATGAAAACAATGCCCCTCTCGTCCAGTGCAAATGCAAAGCCTGCCGCATCCGAACTGATATTGTTTCTGTCCGGAATCAGAAACGTTCCGGTCAGCGAATCAATATTTACCTGTGCCATGGTCGTCGGCGGATTCTCGATCTGCAGATCCAGATCAATCCCCATTTCAAAGGAATCCCTCTCTGCCTGCCACTCCCCGGGTGTTAAAACAGCCACATATTTTTTCTTGCTCTTAAGCGCTGTTTCCTTATCTGTCTCCTCCAGCGTCTCTGAAATAAGATAATACATTCGGCGGATCCTTCCAGCATTTTCAGTCTGATTGATATACGGATTGCTCCGCAAAACGGGCCTTCCGGCCCGGATATCATTATTATAGTATGACTCTCCCGGAAAACAAAGAAAAAAGACATCCAAAAGCGTAATCTTTTCAGATACAATCGTTTTCTGTCAAAACTGCGCGGAAAACAGTCCCCCTGCCCGGTCCGTAAACCCGCAGGATTTCCCGAAATGCAAAAAAAGAAATAAATTCCGTTTACTTTTTTAAAAGACAAAATTTGTTTACGTTTTGTTCATACTTTATTCATATTTATTATTTATATTCTTTTTGTAGTAATAAATTACAAAAGCAAATTTCATTTTCCTGGAAATATAGTGAAATTGCCCATATAGATTTTTCATAATTACCCCGGTGTGATGCGAGTCGCGCCGGGGTCTCCTCATGTTATAGGGTACATTTTGCAGGGCCGGCGCTCTGACAGCCGGCAGTCTGATAACCGCCGGGACAGAAAAAAGCATATATACCAGCAGAAAAAGCTGAATATATATGCTTTGTCTCTTATTTTATCCTCTGACCGGTCAGCCTGCCGGTCCGTCCGGCGACGGAAGAGGATTGGCTGTCGCCCCCGGAGCCGTCGGCACTGACGGTGCCGCCTGGGTTGTTTCCCGCAGGCTGTCCTGCAGCGCCTTGATTCTCTCCTCTTCCGCTTTGGCAGCGGCACTGGACGCAGCCTCGCTTTCATACAGCTGCTGCGCATATTCTGCTTCATACGGAAGTGCTCTCACCTTGTTGATGGTGTCCTCCAGATCCGCAGCATAGGAATAGGCTTCCTCATAATCATTGCAGTACTGCAGCTTGTCGATGGCATCCTCGATCAGCGATTCCGTATTGCTGTCCTGATAGGTAAGATCCTCCAGCGACTTCAATGCAGAAAGGAAGGAATCCTTATTCACCTTCTTTTCTGTTTCCTGTCTCTCAATCTCCGCCTTTGACGCATCAATACTCTGCTGCTCCCTGGATTCCTTGGCCTTGACAGCTTCATAACGGTCAATGGTATCCTTCATGCCGTCCTCTACATTGTCAAAATACTTTTTCCGCTCA
>CAZPEW010000178.1:0-5631 GCA_964585695.1 uncultured Lachnospiraceae bacterium | reverse complement strand
ATCTTCATGCACGGAATTAAGCGTAATTGTCTGTGAAATCCGCTGACGGCTCTTGTCCTGCACGAACCACGGAATCTCCTTCATCGTCTGACTCTTGACACTCACCACACCGTCGCCGCTTTCAAACAACGACTCCACACCGAACCCCAGCACACCCATAGCCCGACGGAGCATTTCCTGCACGGCTGTTTTGTTCAGTCCTTTTGTTTCTTTGAGTAATTGCACATCCCCCACCACAGACACATACTCGACATCGAGCGGATGAGGTATATTCCCAAGCTTTTGCAGATAAGTACCGCCATCTTCCGGACGGCGTAAATCACGCACGGCATATTGTACTTGGTGAGCTCGGCATAGCGCGCTCTCCGGTCTGCTCTCTCCAGTGTCTTTAAATACGCAGTCTCCACGTTTCCGATAATCTGCACACGTTCGCTGTCAAAATGATGGAAAAATCCTGTCAGCTGCATTGCAGGACGGTTTACATCCGGAATGGTAATAAATTTCTCATCCGTATTTACCTCCGGCGTAAGATTCCTCAGATTCACACGCTGGATCAATTCACTTACACTGATTTTGTCTACACTCTCCATGCTTACCTCCCGATGCCGGTTTTGCCGGCTAGACTATCTCAAGTATAAAAGCAGGCGCCCAAAAAAGCAATACGAAGCCGCGGGTGTACAGCCGCAGCAAAAAATGTTAAAATATAAGGAAATTTTATAAAACAGTTATGCGAGGTGGACATGATTACAAAGAATTCTCCGATCGGCGTCATGGACTCAGGCGTCGGCGGCATCAGCGTTCTCCGGGTTCTGCGGAAACAGCTTCCGGATGAAAATTACATATTTTACGGGGACAGCGGAAACGCTCCCTACGGCGAGAAGGATGATGATACGATCCGTGCGCTTTCCGAGCGGGTAATGCTGCATTTAAAAGCGCAGGGCGCAAAGGCGGTCATCATCGCCTGCAATACGGCAACCTCCGTCGCCGCAGGCTATCTCCGCGAGAAATATCCTGACGATATCATCATCGGCATGGAGCCGGCAGTAAAGCCGGCGGTCAGCAGTGCAGACATTGATCACCCTACTGTGCTTGTACTTGCAACAGCAGTGACACTCAAGGGTGAGAAGCTGCACGAGCTGATCGGACGCTTTGCGGACGGTGCGGATATCCGCGCACTTGCAGCGCCCGGTATCGTACGTCTCGTAGAGGCAGGCAAGGCCGATTCTCCGGAAATGCTCTCCTATCTTACAGATCTGCTCCGGGACTACCGGAAGCAGGAGGACGGCAGCATTCCCACCCGTATCCACAGTCTGGTGCTCGGCTGCACACATTTCCCTTTTGCAAAAAAAAGGATCCGTGAGGCGCTCGGGTATGAAGTGGATTTCTATGACGGTGCCGCCGGCACTGTCCGGGAGACCGCACACAGGCTGCGGAAGGCAGGGCTTCTCAATGACTCCGCTCTCCCGGGCACGGTCTCTCTCGATACCAGTTCTCCGGCTGCGGATCCTGCCGCTCTTGCAAGGCTGCTTCTGGAGATACCGGAAGACAGCTGATCATTTTCGGCTTGCACTTTGCGGCGCAATATGGTATAGTGCTTTAGTATTTTGGTAACATATCGTATATTATCATAGTATGAGGTGGTGAAGATTTATGAAAATCGCACTGGTTATTATATTTGTTCTTTTGGGAATTGCTCTTTCCGCTATTATTCTGATGCAGGAAGGCAAGAGCCAGGGTCTCGGAACCATTTCCGGTATTGCGGATACCTACTGGTCAAAAAACAAGTCCCGCAGTATGGAAGGAAATCTGGAGAAGTTTACACGCTACGGAGCGATTGTATTTTTTGTAGTTGCTCTCGCACTTGATGTGATCTGGTAATCTTTAAGACAAGAAGAACAATGCCGCGGCTGTCATTGCACCGCTGCGGTCTGTGTACGCGGGGCTTATCTCTGCCCGCCGGCGTGCCACGTAATCATAAACCTGCATACGATCGGTATGCAGGTTATTTTTTTAGCAGGTTATTTTTTAAAAAGAAAGTTCAAGAGGCATTATGCAGGATTATCAGAAAGAAAAACTGGAAAAACTATTAATTGATATTGTAAATGACAAAACCTTCCTTCCGATGAAGGCCAAGGAGATTGCAAATCTCCTGGAGATCCCCAGGGCAGAGAGACAGAGTCTCAATGAGGTGCTGGATCACCTTGTCATGACCGGACAGATCGGCATTTCAGTCAAGGGGAAATACGGAAAACGCGAGACCTTTACACATGTCGGCATCTTCCATGCCAACCAGAGAGGCTTTGGTTTTGTTACCATTGAGGGCCGCGAGAATGACATTTTCATCCCTGCGGATGATACCGGCACTGCGCTGGACGGCGATAAGGTCCGTATCCTCATTACGAAGGATGACGGTGCAAGATCCGCCGAGGGTCAGGTGACCCAGATCCTTGAGCACGCCAACAAAACGCTGGTCGGCGTTTACAGAAAGAACAAGAACGTGGGCTTTGTCTGCCCGGACAACCAGAAGATCCTGACGGATATCTTTATCCCGCAGGGCAAGGATATGCGTGCGGTCAACGGCCATAAGGTCATGGTGACCATCGTGAACTACGGAGATGCCCGGCATAAGCCGGAGGGCGTCATCACGGAAATCCTGGGACATCTTAACGATCCCGGTGTGGATATCCTCTCTATCGTCCGTGCCTACGGTCTGCCGGAAACCTTTACAAAGGATATCATGCAGGCAGCGCAGTCTGTTCCGGAAAGTATCCCGGCGGAGGTGATCGCCCGCCGCAGCGCGCATGATTTCCGCAGCCTCACCACTGTCACGATCGACGGTGAGGATGCAAAGGATCTCGATGACGCGGTCAGCCTGACCTATGATGCAGATAAGAAGCAGTACCGTTTGTATGTCCACATCGCAGACGTCAGTGAGTATGTGACGGAGCATTCGCTGATTGATCAGGAGGCGCTCAACCGCTGTACCTCTGTGTACCTGACCGACCGGGTGATCCCGATGCTGCCGCGTGCGCTTTCCAACGGCATCTGTTCTCTGAATGAGGGCGAGGATCGTCTGACAATGACCTGCGTCATGGATATCGGTCCGGACGGCACCATCCTCTCTCATGAGATCTGCGAGAGCGTCATCTGTTCCGATAAACGTATGAGCTATAACGGCGTGCATGCCGTCCTGAATGATCTCCCGCTGGAGAACGGCGAGGACATCCGTACCTATCTCCCGTTTAAGGATATGCTTGTGCGGATGTATGAGCTCTCCAGACTGCTCCGTGCAAAGCGCTATGCCCGCGGCGGCATTGACTTTGACTTCCCGGAGTCCAGAATCCTCCTGGATGAGCAGGGCAAGGTTGTCAGCATCCTGCCTTACATGCGCAATGAGTCAAACATGCTGATCGAGGATTTTATGCTTGCGGCGAATGAGACCGTTGCCGAGGATTTCTACTGGCAGCAGATTCCGTTCCTCTACCGTATCCATGAGAAACCGGATCCGGAAAAATTCAGGCAGCTGGGTCTGATGGTCGAGAGCTTCGGTCATTTCCTCCGGAACCGGGACGGAGAGATCCATCCCAAGGAGCTGCAGAAGCTTCTGGATTCGATTGCCGGCAGACCGGAGGAACCGATTCTTAAAACCATGACGCTGCGGTCCATGAAGCAGGCCCGGTACTCTACGGAGAATGTCGGCCACTTCGGACTTGCGGCAAAGTATTATTCGCATTTTACCTCCCCGATCCGGCGTTATCCGGATCTGCAGATTCACCGGATCATAAAGGAGGATCTGCGGGGCGGACTGAACAATAAGCGGATCGCACATTACCGCGAGCTTCTGCCGGCAGTGGCCGAGCGCTCCTCCACGCTGGAGCGGCGTGCGGATGAGGCTGAAAGAGAGACCGACAAGCTCAAAAAGTGCGAATTCATGCAGCGGCATCTTGGTGAGGAGTTTGACGGCGTCATCTCCGGCATCACAAATTACGGTATGTATGTTGCGCTTCCGAATACAGTCGAGGGAATGGTTTCCCTGCGTACAATGGATTCCGACTATTTCGTTTTCCACGAGGACAGCTATGAGCTGGTCGGCGAGCATACCGGCAGAATCTACCGTCTCGGAGACAAGGTCCATGTTGTATGCATGCAGGCTGACCGTCTGACGAGAACCATCGACTTTATGCTGTGCAGCGGTGCACGCGGCAGCGAGGACTGATTCCGGAGAAGTTCTGCAGCTTTACAGCATGCCCCGGAAACGGCTCCGGAACTGTTCCGCAGCGAATTGACTTTTTACAGTATACCGGTAAAATAAACATAACAGGACAAAACGGCTGCGCGATGCAGGATCAGGCCGGAAACGGCTCCGGCGCGCAGCCGGAACAGTAAAAACAGGAGTATCATTATGGCAGAAGAAGGTACCAAACTGGTTGCCAGCAATAAAAAGGCGTACCATGACTATTTTGTGGATGAGACCTCGTTCACGACGAAGCACATGCCGTCAGGTTTCAGGTGAAATCCATCCGGGCAGGACACTGCTCCATTAAAGAAGCCTGGTGCGGCATCAAAAACGGACAGTGCTACGTTTACGGCATGCATATCAATCCGTATGAAAAGGGGAATATTTTCAACCGCGATTCGCTCCGGGACAGGAAGCTCCTCCTGCACCGCGCCGAACTGAACAAGCTGGGCGGCGCCCTGCAGACCAAGGGACTCTCTCTGATTCCGCTCCGCGTGTATTTCAAGCACAGCCTCGTCAAGGTTGAGATCGGTCTCTGCCGCGGCAAAAAGCTGTATGACAAGCGTGCCGATATGGCAAAGAAGGACCAGCGCCGCGAGCTTGAGCGTGACTTCAAAGGTGCAAACCTGCGAGTCTGAGCACAGGACTTCCCCGCCACTGTCTTCCGGCAGTGCCGGGGGATATTTTCCACTCATCGGCGGACTTCTCAAGTTAAAAAGCGTCCCTGAAACGGTATATACCGCTTCAGGGACGCTTTTCTGATTTTATCCCTTAACTGCTCCTACTGTAATTCCCTTTACAAGATATTTCTGGAAAAACGGGAAAAGGAACAGAATCGGCGCTATGGAAAGGAAGGCCATTGCCATACGGGCAGATTCCGACGGGAAATTGATGACATCCACTGTGCCGGATACCATCGCATCCTTTGCGATTTCCTCTATTCCCTTCATCATTGTATAAAGCTTATACTGCAGACTCTGCAGATTGCCGTCTGTAATGTACAGCATACTCAGCCACCAGTCATTCCAGTATCTGAGGACAATCAGGAAGCTGACAGAGGCAAGTCCGGGTTTGGAAAGCGGAACAACGATCTGCATGAAAATACGCAGTTCGCCAGCTCCGTCAATTCTTGCCGCTTCAATAATATCATTCGGAACAGCACTGAAAAACGAACGCATGAGGAGGATATTCCATGCGGTTGCTGCATACGGCAGTATCAATGCAAGAATGTTGTCCTTGAGATGGAGCACATTGACAACAACCATATAGGTCGGAACCATTCCGCCGTTAAACAGCATCGTGAAAAATACAAAGAAATTGATTGCCTTGCGGTAGCCGTAATCATTCCGGGATAGCGGATATGCAATCAGTGATGTGACAATAACACTGAACAG
>CAZPEW010000177.1:4330-5663 GCA_964585695.1 uncultured Lachnospiraceae bacterium | reverse complement strand
TGCAGGTTAAGTTGTGATAAACCTATCTGCACTTGCTGTAGGGTATCACGGACTGGTGTATTTCCAGACAGCTCTGGTGGGGTCTCCGGATTCCGGCTTATTATTGCAGCGACTGCGGAGAAATGGTGGTATCCGATACCGCGCCGGCAGTATGTCCTAAGTGCGGCGGTACGCATATGAAGCAGGATGAGGATACACTGGATACCTGGTTCTCCAGTGCGCTGTGGCCGTTTGAAACACTGGGATGGCCGGAGCAGACACCGGAATACAAATATTTCTATCCGACCGATGTGCTGGTCACCGGTTATGACATTATCTTTTTCTGGGTTGTCAGAATGGTATTTTCCGGCATTGAGCAGACCGGCAGGGCTCCTTTCGGCAAGGTTCTGATCCACGGACTGGTAAGAGATGACCAGGGACGCAAGATGTCCAAGTCTCTCGGCAATGGCATTGATCCGCTGGAGGTAATTGACAAGTACGGCGCAGATGCACTGCGTCTTACACTGCTGACCGGAAACGCACCGGGCAATGACATGCGTTTTTACTGGAGCAAGGTAGAGGCAAGCCGGAACTTCATGAATAAGGTCTGGAATGCATCCCGCTTCATCATGATGAATCTGGATAAGGCCGAGATTCCGGAGGAGATGCCGGATAATCTGATGCAGGCCGACAAGTGGATTCTCTCGAGATGCAATCATCTTGCACAGGATGTTACGAGAAATCTGGAAGCCTTTGACCTGGGCATTGCCGTTGACAAGGTACAGGGCTTTATCTGGGAGGAGTTCTGCGACTGGTACATTGAGATGGTTAAGCCGAGACTCTATGATAAGAAGGATACGACAAAGGCAGCAGCGCTCTGGACACTGAAGCATGTACTGATCAGCAGCCTGAAGCTCCTGCATCCGTTCTGCCCGTTCATTACAGAGGAAATCTTTGATACGCTGGAAAATCCGGAGGTACCTCTGATCCGTCAGGAGTGGCCGGCATTCGAGGAGAAGTTTGATTTTGCGGAGGACGAGGCTGAGGTGGAAACCATCAAGGAGGCTGTCCGTGCCATCCGCGCCATCCGTACAGATATGAATGTTGCACCGTCCAGGAAGGCAAAAACCTATATTGTTACCGGGTCCGCGCGTGTAAGAAAAACTTTCGAGCATAGTAAGGTATTCTTCGGTACTCTTGCCTACGCTTCTGATGTTATAATACAGGATGATAAATCCGGGATAGCAGCGGATGCTGTATCGGTTGTGATACCGGATGCCAATATCTATATGCCTTTTGCAGAGCTCGTGGATATCGCCAAAGAGAAAGAAAGACTTACAAACGAAAAAGACAG
>CAZPEW010000177.1:1982-4302 GCA_964585695.1 uncultured Lachnospiraceae bacterium | reverse complement strand
CAACGGAATGCTGAGCAATGAGCGTTTTATCAGCAAGGCTCCAAAAGCAAAGGTCGATGAAGAACGCGACAAGCTTCAGAAATACCAGCAGATGCTTCTGCAGGTGACGGAGAGGCTGGCCGCGCTGTAAATCAGTCTGGAGGTAACAGCAATGAAACTGAAAAAAATGTGGATCGTGTGTGCAGCGGTGCTGCTGATGGTATTGATGCCGATCGTCAGCTTTGCGGAAGCGAGGCCTGCGACTGCAGCCGAGATGCAGGAAGTCAGATCTACCGGCAAGTCAAAATTCGAGTGGGAGAATGAGGGCCCGACCTGGAAGCTCCTTTATCTTTTACGGAACAAGACACAGTGGGCCTATGCGGCCGGCTGGGTGCAGATCGGCGATAACTTCTATTACTTTGATGCGGAAGGAAACATGAAGGAGGGTTGGTTCCAGGACAGCAAGGGAACCTGGTATTTTGCAATCCCTGACAACCTCATGCGGACTAATCCGGATGCAGGCAGGATCGTGACCGGCTGGGCAAAGGTCGGAGACAACGGCGGTCAGAAGCATTATTTCTATTTCACAAAGGATGAGAGCGGCCGGCCGACAGGCATGTTTGCTTCCACATCCGGCGAGAATTATGCAAATAAGGAAATTGACGGTCAGACCTATCTTTTCAATGCGCTGGGCTACTGCCAGTCCACGCCGGCAGACAGTTCTGCTGTTCCGGTTTATAATTTCACCCGCGGTCTTGTATAAGCAGAACGGAGGCACCGGGCCTGCACAGCAGGAGCGTTACAGTGGCTTTTCTGGCCGGCAGATGGTAAAGTCTGCACGGGAGATGGTTTGTGCCGGGCCTGCACAACGGGAGCGGTACAGTGGCTTTTCTGGCCGGCAGATGGTAAGGTCTGCACGGGAGATGGTTTGTGCTGCAGATCAATGCGGCGGGGTATCATACAGCTGAATGAAAATTAATCTGATTACAGTCGGAAAAGTAAAAGAAAAATATCTGAGAGACGCCATTGCGGAGTACGCGAAGCGTCTCTCTTTATATTGCAGTCTGAATATCATCGAGGTTGCGGATGAAAAAACGCCGGAGCATGCACCGGCGTCAGTGGAGCGGAAGATCAAGGAAACAGAGGGTGAGCGGATCCTGAAGAATATTCCGGAGCGCTCTTACGTGATTGCGCTGGCAATTGAGGGCAGGATGCAAAGCTCCGAGGAGCTTGCGGCGTCATTGTCTCTTTTGATGACACAGGGGAAATCGGATTTCAGTTTTGTTATCGGCGGATCGCTCGGACTCTCTCCTGAGGTTATGGCGCGGGCGGATGCAGCACTCAGCTTCTCGCGTATGACTTTCCCGCACCAGCTGATGCGGGTGATTCTGCTGGAGCAGATTTACCGTGCCTTTAAGATCAACGCAAACGAACCATATCACAAATAGACAGCTGCAGCAGGCCTGTGAGAGGTAATTTGGCTCTCCGGATCTGCTGCTTTTTCGTTTTCAGGGCAAATACATTTTATAATTCATTTTTTCCTTTCCAGGCCTGCTTTTTTTGACGTTTTTTGAATTTTTTTAGCTGAAAACAGGCCTGACGCAGAAAATCATTTCATCAGGCCTGCTTTATGCAAATAGATTGATAAATATATAACGAATATAGTCGGAAAAGCAGGCCGGGAGATTAAAAATATCTTTCCAGGCCTGCATTCGCAGAGGAATTCAGTCCAAAAATCCAAAAACTACAGGCTTAAAAGAACAAAATGTGCTTCCAGGCCTGCTTGGTAAAATCAAGGGCAAAAAACTTAACAAGTTGGGCGGGATAGCCACTTCTCAAATGAAGTTTTTCTCTATAGGACTGTTTGGCACATTTGAAGTTTTTTCTGCAGGTCGGTTTTTTCGCGGACAGATGCTGACGGGGATTTCCCGCAGGCTGTTTTCTGCAACAAAAAACCCGTCCGGCGGA
The DNA here is from genome assembly GCA_964585695.1 of uncultured Lachnospiraceae bacterium. Taxonomy (GTDB): domain Bacteria; phylum Bacillota; class Clostridia; order Lachnospirales; family Lachnospiraceae; genus Oribacterium. Next base: position 2,355 of record CAZPEW010000177.1, on the reverse strand, counting down.
CGGGGAGAATTTCTCAGGCTTTGGAGGCTTCTTCCTGCTGGCGGAGGATCAGTGCGTGGATATAGTCCGGGACATCTGATTTTGAAATGGACAGAATGATGGATAACTCCTCATAGAGGATATCTTCTGCCTGCTGCAGGTAGTGGAGGTCTGTGAGAGTGAGCTTTTTGCCTTGTTCCAGGCGGCACTCCTTCCGTAGATATAAAGTTTTGATGACACGCATCAGAGAATCCGGCTCACAGCTGCGGATGCATTCTTTATAGGCGTCCTCGCGCTGCTTGTTGTTCTTGATGTCGAGCGGCTCTATGTTCTGTATGGATGAAAGGAAATCAGCAGCCTCTTCCTTTGACATAATCTGACGCATATTTGAGGA
>CAZPEW010000177.1:0-1972 GCA_964585695.1 uncultured Lachnospiraceae bacterium | reverse complement strand
GCTGCCCTCACCCTGGTTGCTTGGCTGCATTACATAATAGAGTCTGTCCTTTGAAACGCCATCAATATCCAGTGTTGTGATATCCATGATCTGATAGATTCCCTTGCACCCGTAAACTACATATTCTCCTGACTGAAACATCAAAACCTCCCTCTTGTTAGTGTTGTTCAAAAAATCAAAAATAAATCTGATCAGTACTATGAAAAAATCAAAAATAAATCTGATATTTATATTGACTAGTATATACAAGAAATGTATAATACATATTTTACTCTTTATTCGTGACTTTTTCAAGTGGATAAATTCTGTACCAATTCTCAGGCGGATCAATCAGGTACCGGGTTCCCGGAGAAAAAATGGTGCATCAATTCTCAGGAAAATAAATCCGGCCCGTGTTCTCAGGCGGATAAATTTCGCTCCGGTCTTGATATAAATCTGCTGCTCGAGTATACTTTAGCGTGTTAAAGAATCTGAAGCAGCGGAGAGACTCTATGATAAATCTGATCAGAAAACTCCTTAAAAATGAGGGAATCATGTATGTAATCGTCGGCGGTATGACAACCGTTGTGAATTTTGTTATTTTCACGGCTGTCAATGAGGCGCTGAAGCGTACAATCAGTGCACTGATTGCATACAAAATCGCCTATGTGGCGGCTTTTATTGCAGCAGTGATTTTTGCTTACTGGACCAATAAGTTCTGGGTGTTCAGAAATCACAACATGGAACCTTCGTATCTGGTAAAGGAATTCAGCGGGTTCATGGCAGCGCGCGTTTTTTCAGGCGTTGTGACTTTCCTCCTCATGATTCTTTTTGTGGATTTTATGCATGTTAATGAATACCTTTCCTGGTTCCTGACAACCTTTTTCAATCTGGTATTCAACTACGTTGCAAGTAAATTCTGGATATTTAAAAAATAAACTGCCAGAGAATAAACGGTCAGAAACCTGCCGGATAAACGGTCAGAAATCTGCCGGAAAAACGGTCAGAAATCTGCCGGAAAAACGGTCAGAAACCTGCCGGAAAAACGGTCAGAATATAAATCTGCCGGAAAAACGGTCAGAATATAAATCTGCCGGGGAATGCCGGCGGGGTGTGCTGCAGAACAGCATGGAGATGACATATGAAAAAGAGCGCTAAGCTGCTGCGTCCGTCGGATGCATATCTTATTTCATTTATTGTACCGCTTCTTGTGATGATTGCGATTTTTATTGTGCGGGGTATTTTTCCGTTTGGTTCGGAGTCTTTCCTGCGGACGGATATGTATCATCAGTATGCACCGTTTTTCTCGGAATTCCAGTATAAACTGCAGCATGGCGGGTCGCTCCTTTATTCCTGGGATGTCGGTCTCGGTATAAATTTTGCGGCGCTTTATTCCTATTATCTGGCGAGCCCGCTGAATTATCTGATCATTCTGTGCCCCAAGGCGAATGTCATCGAGTTCATGACGTACATGATTGTCTTTAAAATGGCACTCAGCGGACTGACAATGACGGTATATCTCCGCAGACATTTCGGCAGGGTGACATTCGGAGCCTGCTTTTTTGCAATTTTCTATGCACTGTCCGGGTATGTGTCCGCATATTCCTGGAATATCATGTGGCTGGACTGCATAGCGCTGTTTCCGCTCGTGATCCTCGGCGCAGAGCAGATCATTCAGGACAGAAGCCCGATGCTGTATGTGATTACGCTGGGCTGCTCCATCCTTTCCAACTATTATATTTCGATCATGACCTGCTTTTTCCTTGTGATCTATTTTGTGTGCCAGCTTTTGCTCTCGGAGAATAATTTACGTCAGTTATCTTTCTATAAAAGGCTGTTCCGCTTCGGACTGTATTCGCTTCTGTCCGGCGGACTGGCTGCCGTGACACTGCTTCCGGAGATCTATGCACTTAAGGGGACGGCTTCAGCGGATTCAACATTTCCAAAGACATTTGAGCAGTATTTTACAATTCTGGATATGTTCGCGCGCCAT
>CAZPEW010000176.1:0-5666 GCA_964585695.1 uncultured Lachnospiraceae bacterium | reverse complement strand
CTGTACAGGAGCCTCTCCGGGATACAGAAGGCAGATAAGGCGCCGGAGTCCGCGGCGGCAGTACAGGAGGGAAAAAATGGAAATCTTTAATGGCAGAAAAAGGCAGGCTGACACTGCGGAGGAGCCTGTCAGATGAGAGAAACACGCAGAAGAGGAATCGGTTTTGAGATTCTTGCAGCAGCGCTTTATGCCTTCAGCACGCCATTCTCCAAGCTGTTGCTCCGCTATCTCACACCGACCGGAATGGCGGCATTGCTATACCTCGGCGCAGGAACCGGCATGCTTCTTTTGCGTCTCACTGCAGGATTCATGAAGCGCTGCAGGCTGCGGACAGGATCCGCTCCGGAGCAGCTGCAGACAGCGGCACAGCCGCTTTGCAGAGCCGATCTCCCGTATATCATCGGGATGATTCTCCTGGATATTGCGGCACCGATCCTCCTGATGACGGGTCTGTCCCGTGCTTCTGCCGCGAATGTCTCTCTCCTTAACAACTTTGAAATCGTCGCGACAAGTCTGATCGCTTTTTTCTTTTTCCGGGAAAAAATTTCAGGCCGTCTCTGGACCGGCATTGTGTTCGTGACGCTGGCAAGCATGCTCTTATCCTTTGAGAGTGCGGAAAGCCTGCACTTTTCCATGGGATCGCTGTTTGTGCTGCTGGCCTGCAGCTGCTGGGGACTGGAAAACAACTGTACGAGGGCGCTTTCTGCAAAGGATCCTGTGCAGATTGTTATCATCAAGGGACTGTTCTGCGGAACCGGTTCACTCCTGATCAGCATGGTGTCCTATCTCCGCAGAGGTATTGTGGTGCTTACGTACCTCCCGGACGGACCGCAGCTGTCTCTCTGGGGCGCAATCCTGTGCGCACCGGATGCGGGAACACTTCAGAATATTTTGCTGATTGCCGCAGCTCTGCTGCTGGGATTTGTAGCCTACGGGCTCAGCATCTATTATTATATCCGGGCACAGAGGATACTGGGAGCGGCAGGAACAAGCGCATATTATGCATTCGCACCGTTTATCGCTGCAGGAATATCGCTTGTTCTGTTCCGCACACAGCCGGGACTTCCGTTTGCCGCGGCATTGCTCCTGATGCTGCTGGGCGCATATTTTTGTAAAGAATAGCTTTATTTTTCATTAAGCATATTGAAAATTATTTAAATTATTGATACGATGGAATCAATTACTGAAACAGGTTCAGCCGTTTATACAATCAGAAAAGCACAATGTGCCGATCAGCAGGCGGGTTCGGCAGACGATGCGCATATGGAGGAAAATATGAGACCCAGAGTAGAAAATGCAAGGGAGAAATTGCTGCAGACAGGGAAACATCTGCTGAAAACAAAGGGATACAAGAAATTTTCAATGCCGGAGGCTGCAAGACTGAGCGGTATGGCAACTGGCACGGTATACAATTATTTTGAAAATAAAGATGAGCTGATCATGCAGGTTGTGGAGAATGACTGGAATAAGGTTCTCGACAACATTAACGGGTATGTAGGGCCGGATCGTTCCAGCTATGACAACAGCAGGTATATTTATGAGGCTGTCAAGGAATTCGAGGAGGATTTTAAAATGTCCAGCATGGGGCTGCTCAGCAGAAGCGAGGAGCTGCTCCGCTATGAGGACAAGAACCTCGGCAAAATCTATGATGTTGTGGGTGAGAAGCTGGAGATGGAAGTAAAGGCCGGCATGATACATCTGCAGGTGCCGCCAAAGAAGGCTGCGTATATCATCGTGCAGCTCTGTATGCTGGCGGGCAGAAACCCGGAGATCAGTTTTGATGATATCTACAGCATGCTGCATATGGAAGACAGAGACAAAAAGTAAATTATAAAAAGAGCCGGTGCCTGGCACAGAAATGTGCAGGACACCGGCTCTTTTGGCGTCCGCCTTTATGACAGTACTTTTATAAAGAAGGGACGGACAGAAAGCCCGGCATGACTTCAGGCGGCTTTTTTATCCTGTGTTTTCCATAATCCAAAGAACAGACCCTCGCGGACGAGCTTCTGGAATCCCCAGACCGTACAGCCCGGATAGGATGCGGTGCTGCGGGACTCACGGATGAGCAGGATAGCGCTCATGACAAAGCAGAGGCTCTCGGAGAGCAGCGGTGCCCAGAAAATTCCGGCACCGGCAAACAGATCCGTCAGAACGGAGAGCGCAGCTATGAGGAAAATCATGCCTCTGCCGACAGAAATAAGGAGAGCGGCAGCAGGTCTCTCGATAGCGGTAAAAAATCCGCCGATCGAGATATTGAAGGCGAGCGGGATAAAGGAGAGCACGTAAATCCGCAGCATCCCTGCCGTATAAGGGATCAGCGCGGCATTGTCATTTCCGAGGTACATAAAAGCAAGCGGGTTCCCAAAGATGGTGCAGAAGAAAACGGATGCGGTACAGAAAATGGAAGCAAATCCGACCGAATACCAGAGCAGCTTCTGCACAGTCTCGTGTTCCCTCCTGCCGCGGAAGTAGCTGATCAGCGGCTGTACACCCTGTGCGATGCCGGTTGTCGACATCACGACCAGAGAATTGATATAGGCAATTACTGCATAGCTCATCAGCGCCTCGGAGGAAAGGTATCTCAGGATCGCATGGTTGAACATGAAAATGGCGAGACCGGAGGAAAGCTCCGTAAGGCCGGAGGAGAAACCATTCAGAATGACACGGATCAGCAGCATCGGCCGGAACGGAAATGCGGTAAAGCGGAGCGCTCCCTTTTTTAAAAGGAAATGCCGCATGTAAATTACCACTTCCGCAGTCTGCGCGAGACTGGTCGCGAATGCTGCGCCCTCGACGCCTTTTTTGAGGACAATGACAAACAGCCAGTCCAGAAAGCAGTTGAGGAGAGCTGCAAGGATCATGAGCTTTGCGGACAGCTTAGGGAAGCCGTCGGTCCTGCTCAGGATATCAAAGGAATAGGATGCCAGGAAAATAAAGGAAAACGGCACAATCCATGTCAGATATTTAACGGTATACTGCAGAGTCTCCTCATCCGGTGCCCCGAGCAGGACAGCGATGGAACGGAGATTGGGCAGAACAATCAGCGGGATCAGGATCCCGAGGATGAGCTGAACAAAAAGATTCTGTGTAAAAACCTGATTTGCCTTTTCTGTTTCGCCATTGCCGAGAAAAAGTCCGATGACTGCGGACGTACCTACGGCAAGAACCAGAGACAGCGAGAAGATCAGGGAGATGAACGGGAAGGAAAGGTTTACGGCAGTAAAGGCCGCACCCGATACACCTCTTGCAACAAAGAGAGAGTCGACGATGGTATACAATGCGTATACCCACTGTGTAATTAAAGACGGTACTGCATACCTGAAGAATGTCTGTTTCAGGCATTTTTTTGACGATAACATGATGTGAAACCTCCATACGTAAAACAGCTTAACCCTTGGCACCGTACTAAGGTCAACCCCCCAAACCCTTGGCACTGTACCAGGGTTTATCATATAAAACCTTAGTACAGTGCCAAGGTTTAAAAAGCCGGAAATACAGAAAATAAAACAATTTTTGAAGAAAATATACTATTTTCAAATAGAATATTGTAGAATGACAGCAGATAAAATCATTTTTGAAATGGTCATTTCATGAAACGGAGGCAGATTGAAAATGGAAGATCAGGAAAAAACACTGCATGAATATACAATCGGAAAAATCAGTGAAATGTATAAGATCGGTCCGGACTCGCTCCGCTACTACGAGGAGAAGGGAATTCTTATGCCGGAGCGGAACAAGAGCGGCTACAGAATTTATACAGATAAGGATATCTGGCGGCTGAATGTCATCAAGCAGCTGCGGGAGCTGGGCATTCCGGTCGAGACAATCCATTCCTTTTTCACAAAGCAGTCTATAGAGAATACAGTCGACATTCTGACAGAGACGCTGAATCTGATCGCGGAAAAGCAGGAGGTTTTGAACCGGATCTCACAGACTGTACGTGAGGAGCTTTCTGCCATTGAGGATGCCCGCAGCCTGAACATCGGCAATGTGGTTGTCAAAAAGATCCCGCGGCGCTATGCATTCGTGATCCACAAGCAGTTCAGTCTGGATGAGGAAATGGATATGCTGATGAAGGAGCTGGTGGAAAAGAGCGAATCACATATCCGCCTGATCGGAAACAACCGGATTGCAGCCATCCTTGCGCCGCTGAAATCCAGATACATCTATAAAAGTGCGCTGATTTTTGATCCCAAGGGTACCAGTGCGGTCGCCGGCGGGCAGTATCTCTCTATCTGCTATGCGGGCGAGGCGGACAGCCGGACCTATGCGGAGGAACTGATGCATTATGCAGAGGATCACGGACTGAAGCTGGACGGGCCGATGATCGAGATCGTCTGGATCGACATACATTCGACGCACCGTCTGGAGGAGCATATCACCGAGGTGCAGGTCAAGGTGCGGAAGGCCTGATGCCGGGAGCCGGCGGCCGGTTTACGGAGCAGACAGCGGCAGCCGGGCGGGATCCTGAGAGGCAACCGGCGGAGCCGGAGCGGGATCACCGTTGCAAACAGAGATGCGGGCTGTTAGAATAGTTCCATCGGGACAGAAAGGTATTTTAAAGATTCTATAAAGATCGGAAGGCATTGCAGAATGACTAAATTAGCATATCAGTCGGTTTACGAGCAGCTCAGACAGGATATCAAGGACGGAATCTATCCGGTCAATACCCTGCTGCCGAATGAAGGCGAGCTGGAGGAGAAGTATCATGTCAGCAGGACAACACTGCGCAAGGCGATTAAAATTCTTGTGGACAAGAAGCTGATCGAGGTGCGGCAGGGCAGAGGAACAATGGTGCTTGACCGGAAGGCAATCCAGAGCTACAACCATGTCACATCGGTGACGGAAACGCTTCTGAAGCGCGGCTACAAGGTGGAAGCCCGGGGACTGTTTATTGATGAGGCACCGCGGACGGAAGCGCTGTCCGCGCAGCTGCAGCTCTCGGACAAGGACAAGATTGTCCGGATCCAGCGTGTGCAGTGTGCCGATAATATTCCGGTAGCCATCATGACCAACTATATTCCGGAGTCGCTGGTGCCGGGGATCCTGGAATGTACACCTAAATTTGATTCGCTCTATCGTTATCTGGAGGAGGAATACCATTTTTCCATTGACAGGACCGAGGACCTGATTTATGCGGGCGGCTGCAGCTTTTTTGATGCACAGATTCTCCAGGTCAGGTCCGGGACACCGCTGATGGAGGTGGAGCGGCTCTGCTATGACAGCAGTGACCGGGTTCTCTGCAGGGATGAGGTGAAAATTCTTGCAAACTGGTACCAGGTAAGGATTACAACGAGAGGACGGGAGAAATGACGGAAGCGGATTATCGCTCTCCGGCGGACATTTCCGCCGGCGGTGCGGCTGCAGTGAGCAGGAATACCGGCGTTCCTGCCGGCGGTGCGGCTGCTTTTGCAGCATTCAGGAAAAACTTTCTGTCCATGGTGGATATCAGCTGCGTGCAGGGCTGCCACAGCAGGGAGGAACTGGAGCGGATGTGTGAACTTGCCGCGGAGTATCACTGCGCAGCGGTTTTTGCACTGCCTTCTGTGACACCGTATCTTTTTGAATATACCAGAGCACATCCGATCCGGATCGGCGGTGTTGTGAGTTTTCCGTCCGGCGGGGCATTCACGGAAGATAAGGCGGCAGAAGCCCGCAGACTGCGG
>CAZPEW010000175.1:422-5685 GCA_964585695.1 uncultured Lachnospiraceae bacterium | reverse complement strand
TTATCTGCTATCGTCGCACCGATTACGCCGAATGTATCCTGTTCCGGAATTTCTCCTCCGGCAAGACCCTTTCCGTAGATCACAAGCGGAACCTGCTCTCTTGTATGATCGGTTCCCTTAAAGGTCGGATCATTGCCGTGATCTGCGGTCAGCATCAGGAGATCATCCTCCTTAAGCAGCGGAAGCAGTTCTCCCAGCTTTGCATCAAAGCGTTCAATTTCCGCTGCATAACCCTCAGGATCTCTCCTGTGCCCCCAGAGTGCATCAAAATCAACGAGATTCACAAAGCAAAGCCCGGTGAAGTCATCCGATGCAGCTTCCTCAATCGTCTGCTCCATACCATTGACGGAGCTTACGGAATGGATCGCTTTGGTAACGCCCTCACCGACAAATATATCGTTGATCTTTCCGATGGAAATCATATCAAAGCCCTGGTCTTTGAGCGCATTCAAGACGGTTCTCCCGAACGGCTTTACGGCATAATCATGCCGGTTGGCCGTACGCCTGAACTCGCCGGCCCTGGTGCCGAGATAAGGTCTCGCGATTACTCTGCCGACCTTCCATTCATCCCGCATGGTAATCTCACGGGCAATCTCGCAGCAGCGATAGAGTTCCTTCAGATCAAAAAGTTCCTCCTGACCGGCAATCTGCAGAACAGAGTCCGCAGAGGTATACACGATCATGCTGTGGTCACGGATCTCCTCCTCGCCAAGCTCATCAAGAATCACTGTGCCGGATGATGCCTTGTTGCCGATTACCTTATGTCCGGTTCTCTCCTCCAGCTCATGGATCAGCTCCGGCGGGAAGCCGTGCTCCGTAAACGTCACAAACGGCTTTGTCGTCTTAAGGCCCATCATCTCCCAGTGTCCGGTCATGGTATCCTTGCCGTTGGATGCCTCATTCACTCTGCAGAAATATGCCTCCGGCTTTTCTGCAGGTGCAATGCCGGTCAGTTTTTTAAGATTTCCGATTCCCAGCTTACGGAGATTCGGTATATTCATATGCGGATTCTTTTCCGCAATATGTCCCCAGGTATCTGCGCCGGCATCATCAAATGCTGCCGCGTCCTTTGCATTTCCGATCCCCAGAGAATCCAGTACAATCACAAACACTCTCTTGTATTTCATTCTCAGCACTTTCCTTTCTGATCCTCCCGGATCATGAGACGGATTGCCTCTACCGCTGTACGGATCGCCTTGTCCGTATCATGCTCAACCTCATTGGAAAGGCCCTGCTTTACACGCTCCTGATTGGACATGATAAACAAAACCGCGCCGGCTCTCACATGCAGGAAAGAAGCCACCGTAAACAGAGCGGCGCTCTCCATCTCGGAAGCCTTGCAGCCAAGCTTCATCCAGGCATCCCATTTATTTAAAAGTTCATATCCGACCGGCATAATCTCCGGGTCATGCTGTCCGTAAAAAGAATCCTTGCATTCCACAACGCCGACATGATACTTAAGGTCAAGATTCCGGGCAGCCTCCGCAAGCTTTTCTGTTACGGAAAAATCTGCGACTGCCGGCCATTCGATCGGTGCAAACTCCTTTGATGTGCCTTCCATACGGACCGCACCGTTTGCAATCACCACATCTCCGCTCTGTACATCCAGATCCATCCCGCCGGCTGTACCTACACGGATAAAGGTATCTGCGCCGCATTTGCTCAGCTCAACCATGGCAATGGAAGCCGACGGTCCGCCGATACCGGTAGACGTCACGCTGACCGGCACCCCCTCCAGGGTTCCGGTATAAGTGACAAACTCGCGGTGATCCGCGATCAGTCTTGGATTGTCAAAGTAAGCTGCTATTTTTTTGCAGCGCTTGGGGTCGCCCGGCAGGATCACATATCGTCCGCATTCGCCGGCTGCCACGTCTATATGGTACTGTTTTCCATCTTCTGAATAATTTACGTTCATGATCACTTCACCTGCTTCTGTTATTCTGCTGTTTCAAGTGCAATTTCCATCATCTGGCGGAAACCTGTCTGACGTTCATCGGCAGTCAGCTGCTCCGGCTTGAAAAGATGATCGGAAATGGTCAGAATTGCCAGTGCGTGTTTATGTGCAGCAGCGGCATTCATATAAAGCCCTGCTGCCTCCATCTCTACGCAAAGTGCGCCCATTGCAGCCCACTTCTCATTTACCTTTGGATAGTCATTATAGAAAATATCGGCAGAAAGCACATTTCCGACCTTTACTGCAGCACCCAGCTTTCTTGCTGCCGCAACAGCCCTTTCCATAAGACCAAAATCCGCAATCGGTGCAAAGGTTCCCGGAAGCTCAAACTGATAAGCGTACCTGGAATCCGTACATGCGCCCTGCGCAATCACAATGTCCTTTAAATTGACATCCTGCTGCAGACCGCCTGCAGAGCCGATCCGGATGATATTATCGACATCATAGAAATGATACAGCTCATAGCTGTATATACCGATGGAAGGAATCCCCATGCCGGCGCCCATTACGGATACGCGCCTGCCGTGATAGGTTCCGGTATAGCCCAGCATATTGCGGACTGTATTGAAACAGACCGGATTCTCCAGATAATTTTCCGCTATATACTGTGCCCGCAGCGGATCTCCAGGCATTAAAACGGTTTTTGCAATTTCTCCCTTTTCGGCTGCATTGTGCGGTGTTGACATAATCCTATCCTCCTAAATTTAACATTGTTTGTTTATGCTTCAGCTGATTCTGTCCGGTACAAAAGCCTCCGGCAGAAGTTCACGCAGCGTATAACTCTTGAAATCCTCTTCATTTCTTGCCAGTATCACGCGGAACTGATCCAGGTCGCAGAATTCTGCCATGACCTGTCTGCAGATGCCGCAGGGTGCACAGAAATCCAGCCCTGTCTCGCCTTCCCTGCCGCCCACGATGACGATTGCCTCGAATGCTCTCTCTCCCTCGCTGACAGCCTTGAAAAAAGCCGTCCGTTCTGCACAGTTGCTCGCGGAATACGCTGCATTCTCAATATTGCAGCCCTGATAGACTCTGCCGCTTCTTGCAAGCAGCGCAGCCCCGACCTGGAAATGCGAATACGGTGCGTATGCATTCTGCCTTGCTTCCAGCGCTGCTCTGATTAATTTCTTTTCTTCCATGATGTCACCTTCCCGGTTTTTTCTGTTGCCTTGTACCCATCTTTATCTGCGGGGAACGTATTTTTATTATAACACATAACCTCTGTATACGCTATTTTTTTAGCAGATCTGAATATTTTTTAGATTCAGCCGACAATGCATACCGCCGCTGCGAATTTTTTTACAAACCGCATGAACGCAAGTTCATTTTCCTCATATTTTTCCTTTTTCCGCGATATCATATAAATCTGCCGTTTAAGACCTTTTTCATCAATTTCAAAGGACAGCAGCCGCCCGGAACGGACCTCGTCTTTGACTGCCAGGGCTGAAAGCACGGAAACACCGGCGCCGTTTTCCACCATCCGCTTGATGGTTTCCGGATTATCGATTCTTGCCACGATATGCCTTCCGTCATCCGTCATGCCTCTCGCCCGTTTGTACTCCTCAATGGTACGGTCTGTTCCGGAGCCCTCTTCCCGTGCAACCGTCGGCTCCTGCAGCAGCTCCCATCCCCATATCCCCAGCTTTTTCTGTGCGCGGTAGGAAGCATTGTTCTGCGTCACAAGCACCATACGGTCTGTTGCGATTGCATCGTAATGCAGTGCTTCTGCGTCCAGCCTGGTTCCGACAAATCCGATCCGGATCCGCCCGGTCCTGATTCCTGCATGAATTTCTGCCGAATCCCCTCTTTCCAGGAGGTATCTGCAGTCCGGATGCTTACGGAGATACGCGGACAGTATTTCCGGCAGCAGAAACTGCGCCGGCACCGTGGAAGCGCCCAGATTCAGCGGAAGGCCGCTCAGCCCGGCATTCGCAACGCTTTTAAGCTCATGGCAGCTCCTGAGGATCCGTTTAACCGCCGGATACAGGCGCTGCCCCTCCGGTGTCAGCTGCACATTGCGTCTGCAGTCTCTCACAAAAAGAGGTTTCCCGAGCGCCTCCTCCAGATTGGAAATATGTGCGCTGACCGTCGACTGCGTCAGATACAGTTCCTCGGCTGCGCGTGTAAAGCTGCTGCGCTCCGCTACCGCTTCAAATATTTCAAGTTGTTTCAGATTGATATCCAGCATGGATCCCCCGATCGGCCGTATGAAAAACCGCCTCCTCCGGCATACAGTTTTCCGTCTGGTCTTTTTACAGAAAAACGAAAAATCCCGGGAAAGCCAGCTTAAGCATTCCCGGGTAAATAAAGTGCGGATAACAGGACTTGAACCTGCACGGTCTCCCACCAGAACCTAAATCTGGCGCGTCTGCCAATTTCGCCATATCCGCTGAATGCAGGCCGCTCTGTATCGTCTGCTGCATGCCGGCTGCGCTTCTCGCGTACAGCACCTCTAAAGAAAAAAATTGCTCTGTAAGATCTCTTACAAAGCAATTTGCAGTGAGACACGTGGGAATCGAACCCGCGACAACTTGATTAAAAGTCAAGTGCTCTACCGACTGAGCTAGTGTCTCATATTCAACAGGGCCGGTTGGATTCGAACCAACGAATGCAGGCATCAAAAGCCTGTGCCTTACCGCTTGGCGACGGCCCTAGATCTGCTGATGACTATCTGTTTCCTTTTTACTTATAATAGCCGCCCTGGCTAAGGGTGGGTACTGGGACTCGAACCCAGGGTCTCCAGAACCACAATCTGGCGCGATAACCAACTACGCTATACCCACCATATCAATAATAGTTAAAAAAAGATGAGCCAGAAGGGATTTGAACCCCCGACCCACGGCTTAGAAGGCCGTTGCTCTATCCAGCTGAGCTACTGACTCATAACCGCTCCTTGAAGCGACTTATACATTTTAGCGAATACTCTATGGATTGTCAATAGGGAATTTATAATCCTGCAATCATTTTAAGGCAGAAGCCTTTTAAACAGGAAGCGGCCGGTTTTCCATCCGGAAAGCCGGCCGGCTCAGCCTTTATTTTTCTGATCAGTGAGACAGCTCGTAAGCTTCCTCGCAGAGTTTTGCAATGCCATCCCAATCCTGCTTTGCAATCAGATCCTTCTTGCAGACCCAGGTTCCGCCGACTGCAATGATCTTGTCAAAAGCAAGGTACTCTTTTAAGTTCTCAGGATTTACACCGCCGGTAGGCATGAATTTAAGCTTTGTAAATACAGAAGCAAGGGACTTGATGGTTTTAAGTCCGCCGTAGTTGCCTGCAGGGAAGAATTTGACTGCCTCAAGATTGTACGGA
>CAZPEW010000175.1:0-412 GCA_964585695.1 uncultured Lachnospiraceae bacterium | reverse complement strand
AATATCTGTCGGTGTGCATGTTCCCGGGCAGACCGGAATGTTATGGGAAATTGCGCACTCTACAACTTCTTTTGTGAAGCAGGGACTGACGATGAACTTTGCGCCTGCTGCAATTGCTCTTTCACACTGCTCTTTTGTAAGGACCGTGCCCGCACCTACATATACGCCCGGAACTTCCTTGGCGATTCTGCGGATTGACTCCTCGGCAGCATCTGTTCTGAAAGTAACCTCAGCCATAGGAAGCCTGCCTTTTTCCAGTGCCTTTGCAAGCGGAACTGCATCCTCCACATGATCAAGAACTACAACCGGACAAACCTTTACTTCGTCAAGCTTCTTTAAAAATTCATTCATTGTACTCTCTCCTTTTATTATAATGAGCAGATCGCTCTGCTTATGAAAACGCTTACATCAT
>CAZPEW010000174.1:0-5754 GCA_964585695.1 uncultured Lachnospiraceae bacterium | reverse complement strand
CAGCCGAACGGGTGCGTAAATGCATAGAGGCCGTCGATCGACCCCTTTACAAGATCCTGGTTCCTGGAAACCAGCTGCTTTGCCACATCATTGACGCAGCCCACAGTCGGAATGATCCAGATCTCGTTGCGGATGCCGGCTCTGCCGTCCTCCCGGAGATATCCGCGGAAGGTTTCCGGCGTCTCCTTCTTTATTTCCGGAACTGCCGGCGTATAGGTGTATTCCACCTCGCCGGACAGATTGGTTTTCATGTTGTGGGTATGCACCCACTGCCCTTTTCTGATATCCTCCGTGGCATGTCCGATTGTATAGCCGTACTTGATTACCTGACCGCCGGCCGGGATGTCTCTCACTGCAATCTTATGTCCCTGCGGAATATCCTCCGCCGTCTCCACGGAAAGACCATCCACGGAAACAAGCATGCCTTTCGCGGCCGGTGTGATGGCAACAACGACATTATCCTCGGGGTTGATATGCACTACATTTGCTTTTACCATAAAGGTCTCCTTATAAAACAGACTTGTATGCTGCGAGTGCGCCCTTCTCGCGGATGAGCTTAAGATTCTTTACGGTTGCCGCCTCAAAACCGGCTACCTTTGTGAGATCCTCGCCCCACATTTCCTCATTGGTCATAACAGCATGAACAAGTTCCTCCACAGAGGCATCCTTATGTGCATAATAGAAGTCAAGTACCCAGGCATCATCCTGGATCTTATATTCATTGCCCTTCGGTCTCCTGCAGATCAGGCCGTCAGCCTCACGTCTCAGGATGTCATTGGAATAAAAGGCAATATATGCCGCAAAACTCATGGTAAGGCAAGCCGGAAGCTTCCCGAATGCTTCTGTATACTCCAGGAAGGAAGGCATGTTTCTTGCTCTCCACTTGGAGGTGGAATTCAGCGAAATACTCATCAGCTGATGATCAACAAACGGGTTGTTGAAACGATCCTGCACTGCTGCTGCAAAGTGCTCGCAGTCAGCCTTGTCAAGCGGAAGGATCGGGATGATCTCATCATTCAGCATCTTGTTCATATAGCCGCGGATGGTGTCATCATGCATACAGTCACGTACGATATCCTGTCCTGCAAGATAGGCGCCCAGTACAAAACCGGTATGTGCGCCGTTCAGAATTCTGACCTTTCTCTTTTTATAAGGAGCGACCTCCGGAACAACATGTACATTCAGGCCGGCCTTCTTGAACGGAAGCTGATCCGCGAGTGCTGCAGGTCCCTCAATGTACCATACGCCGAATACCTCGCCCACATCCATCAGCGGATCCGTGTAGCCGTTCTCGGCCTCAAGTGCGAGAACCTCCTGTGCATCCCGGATACGGCCCGGAACGATACGGTCAACCAGTGTCGAGCAGAACAGATTCTCCTCGTTTACCCAGCGCTTGAAGTCATCGCCCAGCTTCCAGTCGTCAATATGCTGGTTTACGCACTTCTCAAGCTCCTTGCCGTTGGCATCGATCAGCTCGCAGGAGAGGATGGTAACGCCCTTTCTGCCGGCCTTGAAACGCTCGTAAAGCACTCTGGTCAGTTTGCCCGGGAAGGAAACAGGCGGCTCCTGATCAAACTTTGTCTCCGGATCATAAACAATGCCGGCCTCGGTTGTATTGGATGCGATGTACGCAAGATCCTCTGATCTTGCAAGTGCAAGCATGTCCTCAAAGCCTTCCTTTGTATACGGATTGAGGCAGTTCTTTACAGAAGAAATGACTCTCTTGCTGTTGACCTTCTCACCGTTTACAGAACCGCGGAGATACAGGGTATAAAGTCCCTGCTGCGCATTGATGTAATCGGTAAGTCCCTGTGCAATCGGCTGCACCAGCGTAACCTTGCCGTTCCAGCCGGCCTTTTCATTCGCCATGTCAAACCAGTAGTCTACAAATGCACGGAGGAAATTGCCCTCTCCGAACTGCATGACCTTAACCGGCGCATCCTCCAGAATATATCCCTTGTAGCCGGAATTTTTTAATACCTCGTAATTCAGTTTCTCCATTTTATGACGCCCCTTTCCGTTTGTGTAAGCGCTTACATTTCTGTTACCATTAATATATAGCCATCTGAAAAATAAGTCAATGACTTTGCAAAAAAAACTGACTTCTTTTTCAGAAGTCAGTCTGTTATATGTCCTTCAGGCACAAGTCCACGGACACAGTTCTTTTAAGTTCCGCCGCATCCACTTGCAGGCCGCTGTCTCCAGTCCGCTTTGTCCGCAGCGGTTGTACTGCAGCCGCATCCACTTGCAGGCCGCTGTCTCAGTGGTCTTTGCGGTTCGGACTTCTGTAGCGTTTTGCATTAAGCTCCGGCACAAGCTCGGTCTCAATGACACTCAGCATGGAGCTGAAATGGTTCAGTTCATCCGCGGAGAAGCGTTTCTCACAGCGTTTGGTCAGCGCATCCAGGTAGGATGATTCATTCTTATAATACTCAGTGAATTTTGGGGTCGGCTCCAGAAAGAATTCCCGGTGGTCTTCTTTGGACTGAACCTTACGGATATAGCCCTTCTCCACCAGGCTGTTGACCTTATAAGCGGCATTTGGTGCAGAAATCCCCATCATATTTGCATATTCCTGCACCGTCGGCCTGCCCAGGACACGTATGCACTCCATGCTGAGTGCCTCAACCGTCGTCAGTGTTGTATCCTCATTTCCGATCCGGTTAAAAACTCTCATGTAAAAATCGACTCTGAATTTATCATACAGTACAGATAGCAGTTTGCTGAGCATACGCGCCTCCGGTATTTTTATCTTAAATTTTAAAGATAATGATAGTATACCATCAGCGCTGTAAAGCAGCTTTTGCACAAATCGTACTTTACCGTGTCGAAATCGTCATTTTTTTCATTTAATTGAAATGTTTCAGCTGTCATGCATCACAGCAGGGTATTGGAAATTCTGACCTGGCTTCCGCTCCGTGTCTTTTCCACGGTCATCTGCATCGGGATCCGCTCCTTCAGTTCCTCTCTGTGGCTGATGATGCCGATGAGCTTTCCGTTGGTGGATAAAGAAGTAAGCATGCCGACTGCATCATTCAGCGAATTCTCATCCAGCGTACCGAAGCCTTCATCAATGAAGAGCGTGTCTATGGTAATACCGCCTGCACCTGCCTGGATCCGGTCGGAGAGACCGAGCGCCAGGGCCAGCGATGCCTTGAAGCTCTCCCCGCCGGAGAGAGAGCCTACCGGACGGGCCTTGCCGGTAAAGTTATCCAGCACGTCCAGCGAAAGCGCATTCTTGCTGCCGATCTCATCCGTACTCTCGTGCCGCTTGAGCGCAAACTGTCCCTCGCTCATCGGAAGGAGACGTGCATTCGCGGCCTGGATAATGCCGTCAAAGCCTGCGGTCTGTACATACTGCTCAAAGCTCATTTTGTTTTTGCCGACGAGACGGCCGTTGATGAGCATGGACAGCCCGGAAAGCAGATTCCGCTGCTCTGCCTTATCGCCGGCCTTCTCTCTGCATTCTGCAAGCTTTGCAGTAATCTCACGGTTCGTGCGGATACGGTTGTCCGTCTCATTGCACTGCTTCTGCAGGTGTTCCGCCTGCGCATTGCTCTCCTGCAGTGCCTGCCGCATCGCCTCCGTATCCTGCAGTCTGGCACCGCTTTCCTGCACCTGCTTTTTAAGGAGTCCGCAGGCTGAGGAAGCTGCCGCAGAGGAAGCCTCCGCTGCTGCGAGATGCTTTTCCGCCGCATCGCAGGTATTCCGGATTTCCGCTGCTTCTTTTTCGAGCGCCGCCCGCTTTTCTCTTGCATCCTGCAGCGAGGCATATGGCAGCGTACCGATGGAATGGAGCGCTGCCTGCGCCGCAGAAGCTGCAGCACCGTTCTCCGCCTGCTCCGAGAGGAGCTTCTCACGTTTTTCTGTAAGCGCTGCCGTCTCTCCGTCCAGCGCCTGCAGTTCTTCCTCCAGCGCCTTATATTCTTTGTTTTCTGCTTCCAGCGTGCGGATCTTTTCCTGCAGCCTGCGGATACCGCCCAGGATAAAACCCGCCGCAGCATTCGCGACGGCCCTGATTTCGGTAAGATCGGCGCTGCCGGTTTCCAGAAGCATATCCTGCTGCCGTGCAATGGCTTCCGCAAGGCGCCTGCCGAAAGACTGTGCGGCGGAAGCCGTGTCTGCTGCCTGCCCCGCGCCGTCCCCGGCTGTGTTTCCGCCGCAGGCAGACAACTGCAGTGCATCCACCGCAGCTGTGTAGGTCCTGAGCTGGCGGAACAGCGCATCCAGATAGCTCTCGTTTTTTGAGCGCGCGGAAGTCACCTGCGTCAGTGCCTGATTTTTGACCTGTTCCGCAGCTTCACGCAGTTTCTTTTTTTTCTCGACTTCTTCCTCAGTGATCCTCTTTGCCGGGAGCGCCGCCGGAGACGGATGATGGACGGCACCGCAGACCGGGCAGGGACTTCCGTCCTTTAATTCTCTTGCCAGGATACCGGCACGGCACCCCTCCAGGATCCGCTCTGCCTCCCCGGCCGCTGCATTCGCAAGATCGCAGGCTGCGCGCTTCTCCTCATAAAGAGCCTGGCTCTCCTTGAATATCTGTGCATATCTGGTGCAGTCGGGATAGGCTTCATTTCCGATCCGGTCCTGCTCCGACTTCCGCTCCAGGAATGCATTCATTTCTGCCCGCGCTGCCGCAAGCCGCTCCCCTGCTGTCCTGAGCGCAGCTCTCCGGAGCCCGGCTTCTTCTTTCCGCTTTGCAAGTGCCGTAAGCCGCGCCTCAAGGCTCTCCCTGTCCCGCGCAATCCTGCCGGCATTCTGCTCCGCCGTCCGGAGCGCTTTCTGCTGCAGCTCGCGTGTCTCGTATTTCCCTTCCTGCTGCTTCATGACAGCCGCTTCCTCTGCCTTTGCATCCCCGGCGGCTTTCCTGCCCTCCGCCTGCTCCGCAAGGCGCACTGCCTCCTCTTTTTCCTTCTGCTTTTCGGCCGCGGCTTTTTCCGCTTCCGACAGCTGCCGGAGCAGCCTGTTTCCGCTGTCTGCCTGATGGAAGGCGGCATTCTCCGCTTCCAGACTCTTTTTCTTTTCCGTGAGCACCGCCGCAAGCCGGAGCGCGCCGGCCTCGTCCTCCCGTACAAGGCCGGATACGGCATCCTCCATTTCCTCAATGCGAATGCTCCCTGCGTCAGCGGCAGAGCGCTTCTGCAGCGCAAGCAACAATTCTTCCGTTTCTGCCGGAAGTGTTTCCGGACGGCGCACACCGTCAAAATACTGACGGGCAGAGCGCATGATTTCCTGGAGCTCCGCATCTGCATCCGCTGCCTGCTTTTTCAGGATATTTCCCATCTCGCGGTAAGCGCCGGTATCAAAAATCTGCTGCAGAATCCGGCTTCTGTCCTCCGTCTTTGCATTCAGAAGCTCGCGGAACTCTCCCTGCGCAATCATGGAGATCTGCTTGAACTGCTGGTAATCGATCCGGAGAAGTGCATGCACCGCCATATCCACCTGGGTCAGTCCGCTGACCGGCGCATCCGGTTCCCGGTACAGAACCGCTTTGGCAATGTTCTGCACCGTTCCCTCTCCGCGTTTTTTAAGCCGTGTATACACCGGCGAACGCAGGATCCGGTAGCGTCTCCCGCGGTGCGTAAAAGTAAAATCCACATAAGTTTCTGCCTCCGGATCCGCAAAATCCGAGCGGAGACTTGATACCTCGCGGTAGGTGCCGCTGGTCCTCCCGTATAAGGCAAACGAAATGCCGTCAAAAATGGTTGTCTTGCCGGCACCGGTATCTCCGGTAATAAGGAAAATGCCGCTCTC
>CAZPEW010000173.1:0-5758 GCA_964585695.1 uncultured Lachnospiraceae bacterium | reverse complement strand
GCAGCGCGGCTGTTGGGATCGCGGCTGATGTCGTGCCAGCGCATGATGGCAGGCGGGGACGATGCTCCGGTAGGATGTGGGTTGAGGCGGTTCATGATGTTCGTTTCAATGGTTGAAGACTGCTTCCGGCTCTGTGCTGTCTTACGTGCGTTTATTTGCTCTGTGCGGCTGTCGGATTATAGAGACCGACTTTCTCACGTTTGCTCCCGAGCACATCTGCTTCCGTAAAGCGCATGTATTTTATCCCCTGTCTTGTGCGTGCTGCATATGCAAGATGCAGCATGCCATCTCTGGTCTGCATGAGATAAGGGTACTCATACTGCCTGTTATTGGTTCTGTTTTCATCTCCCATGAATCCCTCGCCGCGTTCCATCCAGCGGATCAGCGGGAAAGTAAGCCCGCCGTCTTCCGAGAGTGCAACGGCAACCGGACACCGGAGTCCCGGCCATGCAGCCTTACCCTTGACCGGATTGGCAGTGCAGGTCGGATTGCATGCAATGGCAATCCGTCCGCTCTTAAGCTTCAGTGCGCTGATGCTGGAATTATTATTCGGAAGCGGTGTCGGCTGCGGCACTGACCAGGTCTCTCCCCAGTCATAAGACTCGCTGCGGTGGATGCGGTACGCCTCACGGTTCCGCATGAATGCGACAAGATGTCCCGGTTCAAGTTCAATGACATTCGCGTGAACATGCCCGCGACTCTCCGGCATCATGACCATACGCCAGGTTTTTCCTTCATCATCCGAAATACGGAAAGCAGTCGGATCGCCGGAAAGGCCGTCTGCGGAGTCTGTGCAGAGCCAGTTGGAAAAGATCCATCTCCCGTTTGACAGTATCTGAATCGGCTGTCTGCAGAAGGTCCCTTCTTCCGGGAAAACCGTTTCATAAGGTCCCCAGGTTCTGCCGCCATCCGTACTTTTCTGGCAGCGTACCACAGCAGTAAACTGCATGTTGTCCTTGCCCTCCTGCCGGTCAAGCTGTGCTGTATACATTGCCCATACCGCATGATCCGGTCCGTAAAACAGAGACGGATTCTGCTCGCTGCGCTGCGGATCGCCGGAAATATCTACCGGCGGAAGCCATGCGGCTCCGTCCTTCGGCAGGAGTGAACAGATGATATGGATATCTGCACTGCCCTCATAGGTTCCTGCAAACCAGCAGCAAAGCAGATCGCCGTTCGGAAGTTCAACCATCGCCGGTGCATGTGCAGTCGGATAATTTCCTGTCGGAAGCAATGCTTCCAGTGTTCCCATTTCCTCATTTTTATAAATTGTTCCGTCCCAGGTAAGACCCGGCAGTTCTGGATAAGTCATCTTTGCCCCTCCGCTTTGATTAATTGACGCATGCAATGCATGCGAATGCTTTTCCGCTGCTTCTTTTGCTACTCCGCTTCCCTGTCAAGCCGCTCTGCAAGATCAATCAGCAGCCTGTCCTGTCCGAAACCGCCTGATTTTGTAATGACGTGGCGGGTACGTCCCTTATAGGTAAAGCCGGCAAGCACAACACCTTTTTCCATTTCACAGATCGGAACCAGCTCTTTTACCCCTACACACCGCATGCACTGAAGCAGTGTATCGCCGCCGGTCAGCAGCAGCGTGCCCAGTGCCGGACTTGTGAACAATGCTGAAAGCATCTGTCCGAGTGAACCTGCAATCTGCACCCGCAGATCCTCTGAACTGATACCAAGCTTTCCGGCATATTCAGCCGTCGGTCCGTTGCCGCCTGCATCATTGGTTTCTATAATGCAGCGTTCATGCTGCTCCAGCTGCTTTTCCAGATCCGCAAGCTCTGTCCTGCCCTGGCTGCTGCTCCAGTAGTCAGGATCCAGTTTCTGCTGCGGTGTCAGTCTGATCCGGGTGAAACCGGCCTTTTCGGCAAGATCCAGCTGTGTCAGCGTGATCGGATTTACACTGCCGCATACAACCAGCAGTCTCGGATCCAGTTTGGGAAATACCGGTATTCTTTTAGCACTGAGTCCGAGGAGCTCCGGCAGTACCGCTCCGAAGCCTGCACAGCCTGCAAAAGCCTGCATTCTGTTATTTCCGCTTCCCTCTTCTTTTCCGCGGAAAAGTATTTTTCCTGTACTGCGGAGGTCCTCTTCATCCGCAGCATCAAATACCAGAATGCCGCTCTCCTCCGGCAGTTCTTCAGCATTTTTTAGTGCCGGAAGGTTATGCACCGCTGCATCGCTCTGCGCAGCAATCAGCTCCCGGATGCAGGAATGTCTTACAGGTTCATAAGGATCCGCTCCGAAAGGGCTCTCCGTAACCGGTACACCGTCTATATAATGAATGCCGCTGCGGGTGATCCGGTTGATCTGCGGATAAGCCGGAAGAAACGGAAGCTGCCTGCAGCCCGAAGCCTGCAGGACTGCCGTGAGCTCTGCACCGATATTGCCGCGCAGGGCTGAATCTGTTTTTTTATAAAGATAACGGACGCCGGCTTCTCCGGCGCGTGCGGCAATATCCTTTACTGCAGCATAGGCCTCCGCTGCCGTAAGATGCCTTGTTTCGGTATCTACAACCAGAACCTCAGCCTTTAAGGATGTAAAATCTGCATCCTTGCCAACGACAACACGTGTCTCGATTCCCCGTGTGGCAAACTGCACACCGGTATCCAATGCCCCTGTAAAGTCATCCGCAATGATCAGCAACTGGATCATGCGCTATTCTCCTCTTTCTGCTCCGGATTTTTATAAACCGGAACGACATTGTTTCTGAAATTGAATGTATTATCCCCGATTTCCGTTCCATTTGCATCAGAAACCATCCTCATAAACGTTTCACATTGAAACATTTATAAAATTAAATTAAATTATTCAACAGGAATGTTTTATTTTGAAACTGCTTTTTGTGGATTTTTACAGAGCAGCTGCTATAATTGTCTCAAATATGAACGGAGGACATGAAAATGGTTGAGACAAAGATCCGGATCCTCGGAATCGCACCCTACGAAGGCATGCGGGCTGCCATGGAACGGACTGCGCAGGCATTCCCCAACGCACAGCTGGATGTTTACACCGGAGATCTGGAGGAAGGCGTATCCATCGTAGAGCAGATGCCGCCGGATACCTACAGCTGCATTATCTCCCGCGGCGGCACAGCCGATCTGATCCGGCAGGTCACCGATCTGCCCGTTATCAGCATTCCCCTCTATGTCTATGATGTTCTGCGCGCGATCAAGCTTGCCGAGAATTATTCCAAGCTCTATGCTATCGTCGGATTTCCGAGCATTACGGAAACCGCACATACCCTGTGCGATCTCCTGGATTACAAAATCCGTATCCTGACCGTGCACAAAGCCGAGGAAGTGCAGGAAACGCTGGAACAGCTGCGCTCCGAGAATTATCATATGGTAGTCTGCGACATGGTGACGCACACCATTGCCCGCCAGATGGGCTTTGATGCCTTCCTGATCACCTCCGGCACAGAAAGCCTGCACTCGGCCATTGACCGTGCACTCAAAATCAGCGGCTGGTTCCGGCAGCTCCGGCAGGAGAATCTGTTTCTGCGCAGCATAACGCAGGGTCAGAACGGACGCGCGGTCGTGATGGATCTGAACGGCGGCATCTTTTACAGCAGCCCGACAGAGCCCTCCGCAGAACTGGCGGGTGCGCTACGTGCACATCTGCATGACGTCCCGGGCGGCAGTTCCATCCGCTTTTACTATCATGACCGTGATCTTTTATACAGCATCACCGCCCAGACGCTTATGACCGACGGCATACGGTATGCACTCTTCTACTGCATTCCCTCCCGCATTCCGCTGCATTCGCAGTGGACCGGCCTCCGCTTTTTAAATAAAGGAGAGTGCGAATATCTCCTTTCAAACAGTTTTTACAGCATCAGCGGTGCCAAAGGTGATCTCGATGCACGGCTGCATGCACTCGCATCTGCCCGCCAGCCGATCATGATCAGCGGAGAACCCGGCACCGGCAAGGAGCAGATTGCCCGGTATCTTTATCTGCACAGCTCCATGACAGGCCATCCTTTTGTAACTGCGGACTGCGCACTGATCAATGAAAAAAGCTGGGATTTCCTGCTCGAGCATGACAATTCCCCGCTGAATGCCTCCGGCAACACCATCTATTTCCAGAACATGGAAATGCTGTCCGATGCGAATGCCGCAAAGCTTCTGGCTGTCATACAGGAAACCGGTCTTGCCCGCAGAGTACGGCTGATTTTTTCCGGTGTAGCCTATGAAAATGAGCAGCTGCCGCCTGCCGTGCAGCACTTTGCCTCCCGGCTCGGATGCCTCTCTCTGAATCTGCCGCCGCTCCGGTCCCGCTCGGATGAAATTTCATCACTTGCCAGTCTCTATCTTGCCAATCTGAATCTGGAGCTTGGCAAACAGATCTCCGGCTTTGAACCGCGTGCCGTTGAGATGCTGCGGCAGTATACCTGGCCCGAGAATTACACGCAGTTCAAGAAAATACTGGAAGCACTTGCAATCCAGACCTCCTCTGCCTATATACGCAGCAGCGATGTGGCTGATCTGCTCAGCAGAGAGCGGACCGGACATCGGAATGCAGCGCTGCCCGCCGCTTATGCAGAGGATTCCGATCCCGGATGTACACTGGAGGAAGCAATCCGCAGTATTGTAGAAAAGACGGTTGCAGCACACGGCGGCAACCGTGCAGCCGCTGCCCGGCAGCTCGGAATCAGCCGCACGACACTCTGGCGGTATCTCGGAAAGCGCTGAGGTCTGCTTTGCATGGCTGCTTTTCCTCCGTAAAGAAAACGGTGCCTGACATAACTGTCAGACACCGTTTCCCTGGAAATGTACAGCCTTGGAATCATGTGGTTTCTCTTTCAACCAGCTCTACATTCATTATATTTTTTTCCGGAACTTTTTCTTTGTTATTGTATTTCAAAATCATATCCACTGCCATTCTGGCCATTTCCTTGATCGGCTGCCGGATGGTGGTAATCGTCGGTGTGGTCACAGACGCAATAACCGTATCATCGAATCCTACGATTTTCATACGTCCCGGCACATCATATCCGATCTTTCTGCATACCTGTATGGCCTGTGCAGCGATCATATCCGAGCAGCAGAAGATTCCGTCTGCTTCCGGATTATCCTGAAACATCCTCTCAAGACACGCATGATACTCCATGGTCTGGTATTCCGGGATTGATGTTTTATATATTATTCCGCTGACCTTTGCCTTATGACAGGCATCGAGGAAACCATCCTCACGTTCATTGGCAGGCATGATGTGGTTCTCTACATTGCCGACCATCAGAAGATTCCTGCAGCCTTTGGAAATCAGATGCTCCGCCGCCAGGCTGCCTCCCTGGTAATTGTCGCAGAGGACACAGCTGGTGCCTCCCTCGACATACCTCTCGATTGCCACAATCGGAATATGATATTCCAGCATCTGCGAGGGATTTACGTTGTAACTGAAAATCAGCGCCCCCGCAACCAGATTATTCTCACAGGCTTCCAGCACCTTCTTTTCCTTTAATGCGTCTCCGCCGGAACCGTAAACCAGCAGCTGGTAATCCTCTGCTGCCGCCACATGCTCGATCTCATCAATCATGCTTGTAAAGTAAGGATGAATGATATGCGGAACGATGACCGCAATAATATCTGCACGGCCCTTGGACAATGTTCTGGCCACCAGATTCGGGCGATATCCGATACTTTCCATGGCATCGTATACTTTTTTCCGGGTTCTCTCGCTGATATAGCCGCGATTGTTAAGTACCCTGGAAACCGTCTCCACCGCCACACCGGATTCTCTGGCAACATCC
>CAZPEW010000172.1:0-5763 GCA_964585695.1 uncultured Lachnospiraceae bacterium | reverse complement strand
AAATGCTCCGCGCAAGAGATCATGAGAAGGCAGAGCTTTCCTTCTATTCAAAGGCAACCACTGATCTTGAGTTCCTTTTCCCGTTCGGCTGGGGTGAGCTCTGGGGCATTGCGGACAGAACCAATTATGATCTGTCCCGCCACCAGGAGGTTTCCAATGAGGATCTCACCTATTTTGATGATGAGACCAACGAACATTATATTCCGTATGTTGTTGAACCGTCACTCGGTGCTGACCGTGTAACGCTTGCTTTCCTCTGCGCAGCCTATGATGTAGAGGAACTTGAGGGCGGAGATGAGAGAACTGTCCTTCATTTCCATCCGGCAATCGCTCCGGTAAAGATCGGCATCCTTCCGCTTTCCAAGAAGCTTGCTGACGGTGCGATGTCGATCCATGATGAACTTGCCAAGTACTGGTACGTCGAGTACGATGACAGAGGAAACATCGGCAAACGTTACAGAAGACAGGATGAGATCGGAACGCCGTTCTGCGTAACCTATGATTTTGATTCCGAGACAGATCACTGCGTTACCGTCCGTGAGCGTGATACCATGTCTCAGGTCAGAATTCCGATCGCAGAGCTGCGCGGATACTTCCAGGACAAGTTTACGTTCTGACCGGGCGCAAAGCCCTGGCAGTAAACGAGCCGGGAAAACAAGACAGACAAGTTTAGACAGCAAATCATAGCATTAAAAAACAAGAGCAGGCCTGGAGACCTAGATTTTCTTTCCAGGCCTGCTGTTTTTTGTGTTTTTATCATGTAAATGGGAAAATGAGAGGAGCCGGCATCAGATCTCTGCTGCACAGTCTGGAGGATTGACCGGTCACTGTGATATTTATTCGTATTTTCAGTCGGCAGAATAAAATACGCTTGAAAGTATTGCTATGTAATGATACAATATAAAACAACAAAAGATACAACTGCATTACAAATTCGGCACAGGAATGGTGCAGCTGTACCGCAGCGGCAGCGCAGAAATGCGGCGGCAGCGTAGCTATACCGTTGCGGCAGTGCAGCTGTACCGCAGTGTCTCCGCAAAATGCCGGATGGACAATACTGCCGCAATGCAGTGTGCAAGTGAATGGATCAAAGGAGGGATTCGGGGATGTTTAATTTTGATGAGGCAAAGGTTCTGCAGGATCACAGAAACGGACTTGCAATTATTCATGAGGTTGAAGAAATTGTAGATCAGTACTGCAGAAGGGGATATTCCAACATATTTTATATCGGTATCGGCGGAACGGTGCTGTATGCGGGGCAGATGCTGCATATAGCAAAGGAGCTTGGTACTACGGTGCCTTTTTATCTTGAGAATGCAGCTGATTTCTGCCTGGAGGGAAATCCCTTTTTCAGCAAGGATTCCGTTGTTGTGATTGAGTCTGTTTCCGGGGATACAAAGGAAGTTGCAGAAGCAATGGATAAAGTTCATAAAGCAGGGGCAAAGATTATAGGATATGTTGAAAAAAAGGGTTCTCCGTTGTATGATGTCTGTGATGATGTTATTAATACAACTGGCTGTGCTTATTACTTCTGGTATACGGTAACACTGCGTTTTATCAAGAATGCAGGCCAATTCAAGGCTTATGACAAATTCTATGCAGAACTAAACAATATGCCGGAAGATGTTATACAGATATATAAGGATGCAGATGATGCGGCAAGGGAATATGCAGAGAAATACTGCGATGAGCCGCTGACCTATCTTGTAGGATCGGGGAATCTTGAAGACTGGGCTGTATGCCATGGTATGTGTATCATGGAAGAGATGCAGTGGATGAAAACAAGACCGATTTCTGCAGCCAATTTCTTTCATGGAACGCTGGAAGTCATTGAGAGGGATGTCCCTGTTATCCTCATCAAGGGCGAGGATCGGACAAGACCGGAGATGGACCGTGTTGAAAAATTTGTAAATAAGATAAGTGCCAAAGTGATTGTATTTGATACTGAAAATTATAAGTTAAAAGGAATCAGTGAGGAATTCCGTTGGATCCTCTCCCCTATTGTAATGCGTTCAGCGTTCCAGCGGGTTAATGTTTATCTGGAGTTTTACAGGAGACATCCGCTTGGAATCCGAAGGTATTACAGAAGACTGGATTATTGATTCCAAAGGAGGAATTTATATGACAGAGCTTATGCGTGACCAGGAGAAACCGCTGTATATACAGATGGCGGATCAGCTGAAAAAAGATATTGAACAGGGAATCCTGAAGGAAAACGAAAAAATACCTACAGAATTTGAACTCAGTGAGAAATACAATGTCAGCCGTATTACGGTCAGAAAGGCTCTGGAAATTCTTTCGGATGAGGAACTTTTAACAAGAAAACAGGGAATCGGCACATTTGTTACCGGTAAAAAACTGATCAGAAACATGTCATCATTTATGAGCTTTACGCAAAGCTGTCTGGAAAACGGACTGAAACCGGGTACAAAGTTTCTGTCCGCGGATATTGTCAAAGCACTTCCGAGCGATACCAAGGTTCTGAATCTTGAGGATGACGATAAAGTGATCCGTATCCGCAGACTCAGATACAGCAATGATGAACCGGTTATGATTGAAGAAAATCATTTTCCGAGGAAGTATGCTTTTCTGCTGGCGGAGGATCTGAACCGCCCGCTGTTTGAGCTGCTGGGAGATCACGGCATCTTTCTTTCCGAGGGGAGCCGTAAAATCAGTATCTGCCATGCAACCAAGGAAGAAGCCAGGGAGCTTGGTGTCAAGGAAAATGAAGCCCTCCTTTATATGAGAGATGTCGGATACGAACCTTCCGGCAATGCAGTGTACAGCGGAAAGTGTATCGTGAATTCTGACCGGTATGAATGCAATTTCCGGGCTTTTGCGTCGGAAAGGGATAAAAGATGAAAAAACTAAGTCGCAGTCAGCTGGCTGCGATGAACATTCAGTACAGGTATTATCCGCTCACCGTATTCTTTGATGATGCGGAAAAATATGGTTTCCGGAATGTGGAGCTGTGGGGCGCCGCTCCGCATATTTACCCGGAGGATATGACTTATCATGATATAATGGCGGTCCGCCATGAAGCAGAGAAAAGAAAGCTTAAAATCATCTGCTATACGCCGGAGCAGTGCGTTTATCCCGTCAATCTGGCGGCGCCTTCCGCGGCAGAGAGACGGAGAAGTCTGAAGTTTTTTGAGGATTCTGTACGGACTGCGTCTGAACTGGGCGCAGACCGGATGCTGGTTACGTCAGGAACGGGGTACTATGACGGAAGCGACCGGGCCGAAGCATGGAAGTATGCTGCAGAAAATCTTTCCGCGCTCTGCAGGATGGCCGGAGACTATCAGATCCGGCTTGCACTTGAAGTCCTGCGGAAAGATGAAAGCAATCTTGTAAATGATCTGCCGTCGCTTACTGCGATGCTTTCTGAAATTCAGTCAGAGACAGCAGGCGGTATGATAGATACGATCCCGATGGCACTTGCAGGTGAAACACCGGAAATGTATATAAAAGCCCTGGGAAAGCGTCTGATACATATCCATTTTATTGACGGGGCGCCGAGGGGACATCTGGCCTGGGGCGACGGAATACTGGATTTGGAAAAATATGTTTCTGAACTGGAAGCCGGAGAGTATCAGGGAAATCTGACGCTGGAAATTACGGACGGCAGATACTTCATGGAACCCTGGAAATCTCTGGAACAGAGCATGCGTGTGCTCTCCGCAGCAATCGACTGAACAATCTTCTGCCGTGTCCTACGGCTGTGTCTTTATGCGAATGATTCTCTGAAATCTGAAATATGCAAAATTTTCCATAACATTTATTGTAAAATTCCACAAAACAATACAATCAATCGCAAATGCATTGAACATTCGAATGCATTGTGATATAACAATATAGAACAAATAAAAGCAAATAAGTATTATAGATGTATGGAGCTGTATTATGATAAAAGTGTTGGGACTCGGAGATAATGTCTGTGATAAATACCTTCATATAGCAACGATCTATCCAGGCGGGAATGCAATGAATGTTGCGGTTTTCAGCAGAGTCTTTGGCGCAAAGGCCGCTTATCTGGGAACATTCGGAGATGATGTCGTAGGGAGGCATATCTACAAAACGGCTGCCGGCCTTGGACTGGATTTGACGCACTGCCGCCTGGAACATGGTGAAAACGGCTGTGCAAGAGTTCAGCTGGTGGATGGAGACAGGGTTTTCCTGACCGGAAATCACGGTGGGATATCCCGCGAGAAGCCTCCGGTTCTTACAAAGACTGACCTCGAATATATAAAGGAATTTGATCTTGTCCATACCAGTGTCTACAGTTTCCTGGAACCGCAGCTTCCAAAAATCAGAAAGGCAGCAAAGTTTATATCCATGGACTTTTCCAACCGGCTGGAGGGGGCATATTTCAGACAGTGCTGTCCGTATATTGACTGTGCCGAGATCTCCTGCGGCGATATGGAGGAAGCGGATATCCGGGAAATCATGCAGGAAATCATGGAGTCCGGCTGCAGACATATGGTGATTGCAACAAGAGGTGCAAAAGGGGCCTATGTTCTCGCGGACGGAAAAATTTATGAACAGTCGCCGTGCCTGATCAAAGCCAGAGACACGATGGGTGCCGGAGATTCTTTTATCGCATGTTTCCTGACGAATTATCTTGATGGCATTAAGGACCGGAGAGACTTTGACAGAAAATCGGGAAACAGAGGTATTACACAAGGTGCGGAATATCAGGATATGCTGATTAAAGTCAGTCTGTACCGGGCAGCTGTTTTTTCGGCAGAACAGTGCAGGAGAGACGGATCCTTCGGCTTTGGAAAAAAGATAAAGCTTACGGAGGAAGACAAAAAGGTAATGATCACGGAGAGCAAGCATTCGTGATGATATATGAAACAGTGTAAAAAGATGCAAAGGTGTGAAAGGAGAAGAGTAATGAAAAAGAATCTGTTGAGGAAATCGCTTGGTGTTGTACTTGCAGGAGCTATGGCTGCTTCTATGATAGCCTGCGGTTCGGGAAGCACAGCAACCACAGCAGCCGGAAGTACAGCGGCTGGAACAGAAGCAGGTACAGAAGCAGGGTCGGCAGCAGGCACAGAAGCCGCGGGAACAGCAGCTGCAGCCACAGGAGAAAAAAAGGTTATCAAGTTCTTCCATCGTTTCCCGGATGAGCCGTACAATTCCTTTATTGATGCAAAACTGCATGAATATGAGGCATCCCATCCTGATATCCAGTTTGATATAACCAGTGCACAGAATCAGGATTACAAGGAAAAAATCAAGGTCGTCGTAGGCGGGGATGATACGCCGGATATCTTTTTCAGCTGGGCCGGAGATTTTACGGAACGGTTTATCCGTGAGGGACTGATTCTGGATCTGAAGCCATACTTTGACAAGGATCCGGAGTGGAAAAACTCTCTTATGCAGAATCAGATGGATATCTACACGAACAAAGATGGTATGGTTTACGGAATTCCTTTCCGTCTTGACTGCAAGCTTTTCTACTATAATGCAGATATCTTCCAGCAGAACGGTCTGACGGCACCTACAACCTTTGATGAACTTCTCAAGGACTGCGAGAAGCTGAAGGCAGCGGGAATCACGCCGATTGCCTATGGCAACCAGGAACCCTGGGCAGGACTGCATTATCTCGGAACACTGAATCAGATGTGTGTACCGGATGATGTCAGAGCAAAAGACTATGAACCGACCACCGGCGAGTTCACCGATCCGGGCTATCTTGAGGCTCTGAATCATTATAAAGAGCTGCTCCCTTATATGTCTGAGAATGCAGACGGCATC
>CAZPEW010000171.1:3455-5768 GCA_964585695.1 uncultured Lachnospiraceae bacterium | reverse complement strand
GCGCGTTCTGTGCAAGACCTTCCTTGTTGTTAAGCCAATGCCATGCACTTGTCTTTCCGCTGTTTGTATAAGAAGAAATTGTCTCTGCAAACGGGTCAGCTGCTACATACTTGCAAGACTTGAACGGGCTGATAAAGCCTGCCTTCTCAACAAGGATCTTCTGTCCTGCATCCTCTGAGCACCACTGAAGGAACTTCATAGCTGCATCCTTGTTAGGTCCGTCATATACTGCCCACCATGAAGGTGAATTTGTCTGGATTGTGTCGATTCCGTCATCAAATGCATACGGAGCCATACCAACCTTGAAGCTTCCTGCTGCCTTGTACTGCTCAGCATCATCGCCTGTCATTGTTGCGCCGATCCATGAACCCTGTGTAACGAATGCATACTTGCCGGATGCGAAGTTCAGAATCTGCTGATCATAGGTACCTGATACAAGCAGATCCGGATCAGAATACTTGTTGAACATTGCAACCATGTTTGCATACTTTGTGAAACGGTCTGTATCAATCTTTCCGCCGTTATTGAGCATATCGAAATATGTTGTATCGTCTCTCTTAAGTCCGCCGTCCTCGTAAACACCGAACAGATGGTTTCCTGTTGACCAGTAAAGGCTGGAAGCCTCTGCACAGTAGCCGATAACTGCGGTAAGTCCGAGATCGCCCTTCTTTGCATCCAGTGTCTCAAAAGCCTTCTGCAGAGCTGCAGGTGTTGTCAGTGTAGCAGGATCAATTCCGGCCTTGCTGAGGATATCTGCATTGTATGCAAGTCCGATTGCTTCTGTTGTATAAGGGAAGCCGATAACCTTGCCGTCTGCATCCTTGTAAGCTGCATCTGTATCAGAAACCCACTTCTGATCGCTCATATCTGCGAGCTTGCCTGTCCAGTTTGCAAAGTCCGTGGATCCGCCGTTTACAAAGATATCCGGCATATTGTCAGCCTGGAAATATCCCTTGATGGTACCCTGGATATCAACACCGCCGCCCATGGACTCGATCTGAACGGTCGTTCCTGTTTCCTTCTGATACTCTGCTGCCAGTTCCTTTAACTGTGCATCAACCTCAATCTTACCATTTACAAGACGCAGGCTTGCTCCGCCGTTTGTTGCGGCTGCTGTTGTCTCTGCTCCTGCTGCTGTTGTATCTGCAGCTGCTGCAGTTGTTGCTGCTGCAGAAGATCCTGCTGCAGCTGCCGTTGTTGTAGCTGTAGATGAAGATCCGCCGCAGGCTGTCATGCTTGCAACCATGGTGCCAGCCATTAACAGTGCTAATGCTTGTTTTTTCATAAAACATCCTCCTTGAATGTGGCGATCGCTCGCCGATTGATTTATCTACACCATATCACTTTGAACATTTTCTGTCAACCGGTTGATGTACATTTTGTTCAAATAATTTTTCTCACAGAATTTAAATTAGACAACATTACCAACAGTTAAAGCGCTTACATCCGCATAGAAACGCCAAAACATAAAAATACCGCGTTTCCGCGGCATTCTTTAACAGTATATTTTTTCCGGTTATCAGAGCAGTAACAGCATTGCTGACACAGCCTCCTTATATCATACGGTCTCATCTCCGTGCTTTACGAGATAGCGGCATAATGTTGCATACAGTTCATCAATATTGACCGGCTTATAGACAAAATCATTGGCACCTGCCCGCAGGAGATCCGTACGGTCATCCACAAAAACATCTGCCGTCATCATGAGAATCGGTATGGTCTGCGCATCAGGACGTGATTTTGCCCGGATCGCCACCGTTGCCTCCCTGCCGTCCATGACCGGCATCCGGAGATCCATAAGAATCGCATTATAATACCCGGGTTCCGCTGAACAGAATTTTTCCACACCCTCTCTACCGTTGACCGTAAGCTCACTCTCTATCCCGAAATGCGCCAGCATCTGCTGCGCAATTACCGCATTGATATTCTGGTCCTCACAGATCAGAATCCGTTTGCCGCGGAGGATGTTCGGAAGCGGTTTTTCCTCAGCCTTGCCGAGACCTGCCGGTGAAATCTTATAATCGATCACCACCGTAAAGGTCGTCCCCTTACCCGGCTCGCTGACGCACCCGATTTTTCCCTGCATGGCATCAACCAGCTGCTTAACAATGAAAAGACCGAGTCCCTGCCCCTCGACATGGTCTCTCCGTGATTCAGTTTCCTGCTCAAACGGCTCAAACATCCGCTTCTGGAACTCGTCGCTCATGCCGGTTCCGTTATCGGAAACAACATATTCATGTCTCACCCTGCCGCTGCGCAGCTTCCTTGCAGAAACAGAAAGATCCACCTTGCCGCCCTCCGGTGTATACTTGA
>CAZPEW010000171.1:0-3445 GCA_964585695.1 uncultured Lachnospiraceae bacterium | reverse complement strand
CCGATGAGATTTACAAGTATCCGCGTGACATGATCCGTATCGATCATAAGAAACCTCTTTGCAGATTTAGGAAGCTCTGCTGTCAGCGCAACACCTTTTCCCTCTGCCTCCGAAAGAACCAGCGGAATGATCCCCTCCAGGAAGGCTCTCTCATCTGTAGCTGCTGTGCGGATCATCACCTTGCCGGCACTGATCCTGCTGGTCTCCAGGATATCGCCGAAAATCCCCAGCAGATAATTCACATTTTTTCCGATTGTCTGCAGCCTTTCCAGATCCTCCGCGGAACGCTTTTCCTGACTTTCCATCAGCTGTGCCATACCAAGGATCGCATTCAAAGGCGTCCTGACATCATGACTGATTCTCGAAAGAAAGCTGTCTTTCTCCCGGTTGGCAAGCCGCTCTCTCTGCAGCTCCTGCAGGATTGCACTCGGCGAATGATTTGTCTCCTCCTGTTCACTGGTATCCACAAATGTTACAACCAGACCGCCCATTTTCTTCTCACTGGTGCGGTACGGAGATACGCGCAGGAAATACTGCTTTCCGCCTGCAGATATCGCATCCAATTCAATCGGTGTCATCTGTGCGGCAACACGCTGGCAGACAGTAGAAAGCTCGATATTCACAAAATTATAGTCCATAAAACGGATCGGACGACCGACATCCTGCTCCATCACAGAAAATTCTTTGGACACATATTCCGTAAAACGCCGGATCTGCAGCTTATCATCCAGGAAAATAATCCCGACCATGGTTGAGGACAGGAAATTGGAAATATCATTATTCAGACTGGTAACCTCCCCCAGCTTCTCCTGATACTCCGCATTAACCGTATAGAGCTCCTCGTTTACAGACTGCAGCTCCTCATTGGAGCTCTGCAGCTCTTCATTCGCAGTCAGCAGTTCCTCATTGGTTGCCTGCAGTTCCTCATTGACAATTTCCAGTTCACTGACCGTTTTCTTCAGATCTGTCTGTGAGCGTGCAAGATCGTTCTCAAGATCGCTGATCCGGCGGGCGGCCGCTTCATTCACATCATAGGTTTCCGCACCTTCCGGTACCGGATCCTGGGTACGCTTCAGAAACAAAATTGCAAAATAATGTGTTCCCTCATTATCATGTCCTGCAACCGGTGACACAACAAGCGACACATCTGCCGTTGTCTGCATGCCCCGTACCGGGACACTGTCATAGGCTACCCGTCTGTTTCCCTCTCTTGCTGCCTTTAATGCTGTCGAAACAGCAATTTTGAGATCATCCGTCAGCATGGTAAACAGATTCATCTCCCCTTTTCCGGCAGAAAACCGCAGGAAATTATTGCAGTCACCGAAAATATGGCGGATTATATTCTGCTCATCCACAAGAAGGCAGGGCGGCAGAAACTGCTCCAGCACATCCAGCCGCAGCGCACCGGCATCATCCTCATCCTGCGCAGGTATATCCGGACGGGCCGGCTGCGGGACAAGATCTCCGTCGATCGGCGGAACATGATAGCGGATGGAAATATCCTTTGGTGCATGACCGCCGGCATTGTGTGAGAAAATCTTTTCATTCTGGCAGACCGGCAGATAGATATCACCGCAGCCGCTGACAGACTCGCTCCTGCCGAGGAAAAGATATCCGCCGTTATTGAGTGCCATATGGAATATGGCAAAAAGATCTTTCTGCAGACTGTTCTGGAAATAGATCATCATATTGCGGCAGGAAATCAGATCCAGTTTTCCAAAAGGGGGATCCTGGAATACATTCTGCGGTGCAAACACGACCATCTTGCGCAGCTCACGCGAGACAATATAACTGTTGTTTTTCTTTAGTAAAGAAACGGCTGAGACGCTGGGCGCTTACATCCTCAATGA
Source organism: uncultured Lachnospiraceae bacterium (assembly GCA_964585695.1). Classification (GTDB taxonomy): domain Bacteria; phylum Bacillota; class Clostridia; order Lachnospirales; family Lachnospiraceae; genus Oribacterium. Next base: position 1,595 of record CAZPEW010000171.1, on the reverse strand, counting down.
TATTCTCACCGTACTGTCCCTTGCCTGCGGCGATAACTGCATCTTTATCCAGATCCGTTGCAAAAATCTTTACCGGAGGATGGCGATCCAGTTCCTCTGCAGCCTCAATAAAGAGCATTGCAATTGAATACGCCTCCTCACCGGTAGAGCATCCGGCCACCCAGACTCTGATTGCGTTTCCCTCCTCATGACTCTGCAGGAGCGGCTTCACAACCCGTTCCTTTAAAGCCTCAAAGCACTCCGGATCCCGGAAAAAGCTGGTAACGCCGATCAGCACATCCTTTGCCAGGATGGCTGCCTCATCATTGTTGGAAAGCAGATAATTTACATAATCATACAGATTTTCAATATGATTCACCACCATACGGCGCTCAATGCGTCTAGTAATGGTAGTCTGCTTATAGTAGGTATAGTTTACGCTGGAAACCCGCTTCAGGATGGAATAGATTTTGTTGAGAAGTTCCTCATTGGTCATACCGATCGGCTCTGCGGCCACAGTCTCCGCAATATGGGTCAGTTCTCCGGCAATTTCCTCCGGTGAAAGACTTATATCCACAAACCCTGTCTGCAGTGCACTGCGCGGCATTCCGTCAAATTTGGCACTTTCCGGACGCTGCACCAGTATCACGCCGCCCTGCTCCTTGATGGTGCGGATACCGTTTGTACCGTCTGAGCCTGTACCGGAAAGCACAACCGCGATTGCATGTGTTTCATACTCCCGTGCCAGAGAGCGCAGGAAAATATCAATCGGATGATTAATGATATGCGTATGGATAAAAGCATGCAGAATAAGTTTTCCTTTCTTTACCTCCATATTGAATTTAGGCGGAATCAGGTAAATAGTATTCCGTTCCAGTACCTGCCCGTTCTCCGCCTGCATAACAGGCATCATCGTATATTTGCAGAGTATTTCAGACAGCATGCTTTTATAGTCCGGCGACAGGTGCTGGATGATCACATACGCCATGCCGGTATTGTCCGGCAGATTTTTAAGCAGTTCCTGAATAGCCTCCAGTCCGCCTGCAGATGCACCGATTCCTACCACACATACCGGTGCTTCGTTACTGTTGTGAGAATCTGACATAAAATACTCCTTATTTACCTGATGCCACAGTCCGATTTTAATTTATTTCAGAATATCTCCTGACCTCCATAAATTAATTAAATTTATTATATTCCAATTTAAATGCCAAATCAACATTTCCGGTTTTATTAAATATTCTGAACTATTCAGAAATGTTCTTAAATGTTCCGCACTGATAAATTATTTTGACTGTGCAAAAAGCCAGTCTCTTACACCTTCTGTGGTATAGGCATGGTCAAAAGAATACATATGCTCACTGGTTCCCACAGAAACCCCCTCCGGCAGAACTGTTCCGAGTTTCCATTGTACACAGTTTATTGTGTTTCCCTCTGCAAGAATACTGCTGACCGCTGTCCTGAATTCATCCGTCGTCCACCCGGCATCCCACTCTGCTGTACTGTAGCTGACCTTGTCCGCAGCAAGCATATCCATGACTTCCTTCTGTCCTTCCGATGCCTTGCTGTCGCCTTCTGCCGCAAAATAGAAATACTTCTGACTTTCCAGTCAGGAC
>CAZPEW010000170.1:0-5792 GCA_964585695.1 uncultured Lachnospiraceae bacterium | reverse complement strand
ATTGATCGGTGTAATGATTGCAATCGGCTTTGTAAATGACTTAAGCCATCCGCCGAATCCCTTGTCGATAATTCCCGCGGCTTCTACAAGAACGATGCTCATAAGTGCCAATGCGATCGTAATATTCAGATCCTTGGTCGGCGGTTTCATAAAGGTATAATCTGCATTGACCTTGGTTTCCAAAATTGCAGAAAGATTGGAAAACGCAATGAAGATCATCACCGTACAGATATAGCTCGTATACCCGACCGCTTTTTCACCCAGCATATTCTTTGCCGTGTTCTGAATCCATGTTACAATTGATTCTGCAACCAGCTGTCTCCTGCCGGGGTTCATCACCTTAAGATTCCTAGTCAGAATAACGCAGATCAGCAAAATCAGCAGCATCAGAATCCAGGTATTGAAAACAGATTCTGTAATGGTAAACGGACCGATCTGAAAGATTGGTTTGACACCCAGCTCTTCCACAAGTCTGCTGCCCAAATCCAAAACTCTCACCTCCTTAGCGCACATGAACACCGACATAATCTCTCAGTCTGTATCATGTTTCACTTTATTTTTCACAATTTTCCAATTATAATGTGATTTCAGGCATCTGTAAAATGTATTTAAAGTATGATTGCTATATCATTTTAATATTACGTGGACGAATCTTTTCGTTTAATTGTAATTTTGAAAGACTTTTTCGTCATCTTCAACAATAAGTCTTCGATTTTGACAGAAATTTAACGCATTTTGCAGAAAAGGAGCAATAATGATCAGCTATGATTATTTCCGTATCTTTTATTATGTCGCCGTAAACGGCAGCTTTACCAAGGCAGCCGAAGCAATCGGCAACAACCAGCCGAATATTACAAGAATCATCAACAATCTGGAGTCCGAGCTTGACACGCAGCTTTTTATCCGTTCAAGACAGGGTGTCACGCTGACCCCCTCCGGCAAGAGTCTTTTCCAGCATGTGGCCATAGCCGTTGAACAGCTTAAAACAGCAGAGGAGGAAATTCTGGAGGAACAGAAACTTCAGCTCGGTCTCATTACCATCAGTACCAGTGAGATTGCACTCCGTCTGCTCCTTCTGCCTTATCTGCAGCGTTTCAAGGAACTGTATCCGAATATCCGCCTCCGCCTTTACAACCACTCCTCACTGCAGGCTATATCCGCCATTGAAAAAGGCGTTGTGGATTTCTCGCTGGTAACAACCCCTCTGAATATCCATAAACCACTTTACAGCATTCCGCTGACCGCTTTTAACGAGATACTGATCGGCGGTCCGAAATACCGTGAACTGGCAGAAACAGCGCATCATATCACCGAGCTTTCCGCCTATCCGTTTATCAGTCTCGGAAGCGGCACCGGTACAAGAGAGCTTTATATCCAGTATTTCATGAATCACGGACTGAATTTCCATACCGATATGGAAGCTGCAACCATGGACCAGATTCTGCCGATGATCCAGTATGACCTCGGACTTGGTTTCTATCCGGAGCCGCTTACAAAAGCAGCTCTGGCCCGGAATGAAATCTGCCGGATCCCCATCTGCGAAACACTCCCGTCCAGACAGATCTGCCTCATTCTCAACAAGTCCAGACATTTAAGCATTGCGGCAAACACCTTTCTGGACATACTGAAAATGGAATATAAAAAGAAGGGACAGCCGCAGAGCGGCTGATTCCAGCTCTCGCAATGACTGTCCCTTCCTTTTGCCGGATCAGAAATTCTGCCGTTTACAGACTGTTAAAGAATCGGATGATGCCGGCTTCCACCTCATCTCTTATTTCCGGATAATTGTGAACCTCATGCCGATAGCCGGAATAGACTCTGGTCTGCACCTTATGTCCTGTGCTGATCAGCCAGTTGCTCACCTGATAAAGCCCTTCCGCATAGCTTCCGTACGGATCCTGATCGCCGCCGATACTGTAGACCGGAAGTTCCTTCGGAACCTTTTCCGCCCACTGCGTCCCCGTAACATCCTGCATCATCTCAATGAAATACAGGAGAGAAAGGTTGGTCGTCGGCCTTGTAAATGCATCAAAAGGATCCTTTGCATGGTCGATCTGCACATAAGGATCTGCACAGATCCATTCGTTTCCGATTTTGATCTCTCCGCAGCGCTCACACATCCACCCCATCAGGGCCTGCCCTGCTGCCGCATCAGAACCATCCTGCTGTCCGGCCGCAATATCTGCCTCCAGAACCTTTTTTGCCTCCTCCAGCGGAAATGCACCGCAGGTACCGCAAAGTGCAGCACCCTTTAACGCACTGCCGTATCTCGCAATAAACTGTCTTGTAATCACGGAACCCATGCTGTGCCCGAAAATAAAATAAGGAAGACCCGGGAATTTTTCCGAAACCAGTTCCTTCAGCTTATGCTCATCCTCTGCCATGGTTTCAAAGCCCTTATAACCCCAGTTGCCCCAGGTATTGTTTATCATTGCTGTCCGGCCGTGACCTACATGATCATCCGCCGCGACAATATAACCGGCATCCACAAATTTCATGATCATATGAAGATACCGCCTCGAATGCTCACCAAACCCATGTACCAGCTGTATAATGCCCTTGGGTTCTGCCGCAGGAACATAAATCCAGGACTGCACCTGATCACGCTCATTTACCGACGGAAATTCCAACTCATAAAGCATAGCAAATACCTCACCTTCTGATTTTTATGCCTGTTTTAGAAAAGCAGGTTTTCTGTTCAATTTTGCCGTTCATAAATATGTTTCTTAATTATAGCGCGGCGGCGCCGTAAAAACAATCACTCCGGCTCCCGTTTCAGATTATCCCGGTATTTACAGCTGCTTCAGCTCCTGCAGAAACATCTCATACAGATCATCCTCATATGCAAGAAGCGGAGAATTCTCACCGCCTCCGTTGGTGCTCCGGCGCATAGCGGCATAGCTGTATTCTCCTGCCTCAAGTATTTCCATCGGACTGATCTCAAAGCCTTCTTCCCTGCAGATAGCGCAGAAGCTGCTCAGCGGATCTTTTCCCTCCTGTGTTTCCAGAATTCTATCCCGCAGTGCAGGCTGTTTTCCTGCTTTCTCCTTCATTTTTTCCAATACTTCAGCTGTTTCCATTATTATGCCTCCGGTTTTGTCTTCCGTATATCACCGGCTGATGCCGGATAAGAAAAATCCTCATGCAGAGCTTATATGCCGCAGCATCATCGCTCTGTATGAGGATATCCGATTTACAGGTATATATAATTCATAGATAAAAACTGCAGTAAGACTTATGCCTTAGGACCTGCCGCAACAAGAGCCTTGCCAAGTTCATTGCCCTCATACTTTGCAAAGTTCTTTACAAAACGGCCTGCCAGATCCTTTGCCTTGGTCTCCCACTCTGCTGCATCAGCATAGGTGTCTCTCGGATCAAGGATCTTCGGATCAACTCCCGGAAGAGCTGTCGGAACCTCAAAATCAAAATGCGGGATCTTCTTGGTAGGAGCTGTCGCAATAGAGCCATTGAGGATTGCATCAATGATTCCACGGGTATCCTTGATGGAAATACGCTTGCCGGTTCCGTTCCAGCCGGTGTTGACAAGATATGCCTTGGCACCGTTCTTCTGCATCTTCTTAACAAGCTCTGCAGCATACTTTGTAGGATGCAGCTCAAGGAATGCCTGACCGAAGCATGCAGAGAATGTCGGTGTCGGCTCTGTGATGCCGCGCTCCGTACCTGCAAGCTTAGCTGTAAATCCGGACAGGAAATAATACTGTGTCTGCTCCGGTGTAAGGATAGATACAGGAGGCAGAACGCCGAATGCATCTGCAGACAGGAAAATAACATCCTTTGCAGCCGGTGCAGCGGAAACCGGACGGACAATATTCTTAATATGATCAATCGGATAAGATACACGGGTATTTTCCGTTACGCTCTTATCGTTGAAATCAATCTTTCCGTCCTTGTCCAGTGTAACATTCTCAAGCAGTGCATCACGTCTGATTGCATTATAGATATCCGGCTCGGAATCCTTGTCAAGGTTGATAACCTTTGCATAGCAGCCGCCCTCAAAATTAAATACGCCGTTGTCATCCCAGCCGTGCTCATCGTCACCGATCAGGAGACGCTTAGGGTCTGTTGACAGTGTTGTCTTGCCGGTTCCGGAAAGACCAAAGAAAATAGCGGTGTTCTCGCCGTTCAGATCTGTATTTGCCGAGCAGTGCATGGAAGCGATGCCCTTTAACGGAAGGTAATAGTTCATCATTGAGAACATACCCTTCTTCATCTCTCCGCCGTACCAGGTATTTACAATAACCTGCTCACGGCTTGTGATGTTAAAGAGAACAGCTGTCTCGGAATTCAGTCCAAGCTCCTTGTAATTTGCAACCTTTGCCTTGGAAGCATTGTAAACAACAAAATCAGGCTTGAAATCTGCAAGCTCTTCCTTTGTCGGCTTGATGAACATATTCTCTACGAAATGTGCCTGCCATGCAACTTCCATGATAAAACGCACTGCCATTCTGGTATCCTTGTTAGCACCGCAGAATGCATCTACTACATAAAGCTCCTTATTTGAAAGCTCTTCCTGGGCAATCTTCTTGACTGCTTCCCAGGTTGACTCAGAAGCCGGATGGTTGTCATTCTTGTATGCATCAGATGTCCACCATACTGTATCCTTGGAGTTCTCATCCATAACGATGAATTTATCTTTAGGAGAACGTCCTGTGTAAACGCCTGTCATAACATTGACAGCACCCAGCTCACTCTCCTGGCCTTTTTCATAGCCCTTCAACTCAGGATTCATTTCTTCCTTATACAGATCCTCATAAGAAGGATTATGTATAATATTCTTGGTACCCATGATGCCATACTGACTCAAATCTACCTTTGCCATAAAAATTTATCCTCGCTTTCTGATTGTTGCTGAAAAAATACAATTTTTTATTGCCAGCTCATTTTCCCACAAAATCATGTGTTCGTCAAGATTCTAACATACTAAATCACAAATAATTCATACCGTACAGGTGTAATTTTATTCAATTCACCGGATTTCTGCCGGCTCCCAGGATTTCTGCCTGTTCCGTAAAAATACCCGGCTCCATGTTCCGGCGCCGGGTATTCTGCTTCATTTGTCAAAACTGTTCCGGATATATTGAAATATTACTTTCTCATGAAGTCGGCAGGATCCCTGGTGTCATCGCCGATCGCAATCAGTTCTGTTCCGGTAAGACGGGCAAACATGGCAATATCCGCCCGTGTAAGTGCTGTTGATACTACGGAGTGATGTGCGCCGCCGGCATAGCACCAGCTCTCGGTACCGATTTCAAAATTCGGTTTATGACGGTACATGATTCTTGCAACCGGAAGCTTAGGCATCGGATAAGGCTGCTTTACCAGTTCGATATCCGCGCAGATTATGCGGAAATGATCTCCCATATCTACCATCGTTGTCTGGATACCGTCTCCGGTCACTCCGTCAAATACCAGTCTTGCAGGATCCTCCTTGCCGCCGATTCCGAGCGGAAGCACATCTATTTCCGGCTTTGCTGCAGCAAAGGAAGGCGGAACCTCCAGCATATGGGATGCAAGCTCGAGTTCTTTACCCGGTGTCAGGTCATAGGTATAATCCTCGATGAATCCTGTAGCACCTTTACGGCCTGCAGCCATCTTCATCAGCACCGCATCAAAAGCAGCGATCTTGTAGTCGCCCTCCGGCCCGAATCCGATGCCCTTTGTCATAAGATTCTGTGCGGCAATGCCCGGCAGTTGCTTTAACCCGTGGAGATCCTGGAATGTATCTGCAAAGGCTCCGATATGATTTTTCGTAAGGAACTGCTCGAGAGCAA
>CAZPEW010000169.1:0-5819 GCA_964585695.1 uncultured Lachnospiraceae bacterium | reverse complement strand
AGATGCTGCCGGCAAGGATGATGCAGAAGCTGCAGAGGATGCGGCAGGCAATACGGATGCACCTTCTGACCAGGCTGCTGAGGAAGCAGCTGCAAAAGAAGCGGCAGACAAAGATACTGCACCTCAGGAAGCAGAAGAGCAGGCTGCACCGGAAGAAAAAACTGACGGAGAGGCCACTGCCACCATTACAGAGGAGCAGGTCTGAGCGGATTTTGTTTAACGCATGATCCTGTAAAAGAAAAGCTGCTGCGGAGGAACTGTATGAATCAGTTCTCCGCAGCAGCTTTTTTTGGCGGCATACACCGGGTGATTTTCCTGCCATCCGTAGCACTGCAAAGAAAAGTGCCCATCGGCAGAGCCGACAGGCACTTTCAGGGAGTATAGGTTAAGACGGTGTGAGCCGCCGAAACCCCGTAATGGGAGATACCTGCGAGGATCCGTTCTGCGGGATTCTCTCAGATACTGTCAGATGCCGCTGTCTCCATAATTGGAGAGTACACGGGCGGATGGGTCGTTTACATCGGTAAGACCCTTCCAGCTGCGGTTCGGCATCCAGAAATCGGTTACCATCTCAGACTGTCCGGGATAGTATTTTTCAAAAAGTTCTCTGTAAAGGAGTGATTCCTTGGTAAAAGGCTGTGCGTGCCTGTACTTCAGTTTCTTTGCGGCGAATGCAGCATCGGTATAGGTGCTTTCGGCTTTTTCCGCGAGATCGTCCTTTAAGGAATGGCCTACAGCATCGGAAAATGCAGCTTTCTCCCGCATCAGTATGTCCTCAGGCAGGATATGATCCTCTTCAAAGGCGTGGCGAAGCAGGTATTTGCCCTTATTGTAGCGGTTTAGTTTGCGCTCCGGATCAATATGCATTACGTAATCGACAAAGTCGAGATCGCCGAACGGAACACGGGCTTCAATGCTGTTGACGCTGATGCAGCGGTCTGCGCGGAGCACGTCATACATATGCAGCTCACGGATCCGTTTCTCAGCCTCCTGCTGGAAGGCGGAAGCATCCGGAGCAAAGTCGGTATATTTGTAGCCGAACAGCTCATCAGAAATTTCACCGGTCAGGAGAACACGGATATTGGTATTCTCGTGAATCCACCGGCAGACGAGATACATACCGATTGAAGCGCGGATGGTAGTGATATCATATGTGCCGAGCGCGGCGACAACCGGCTCGAGTGCATCCAGCACATCCTGTTTTGTGATGATGACCTCATGGTGGTCGGAACCGATAAACTGAGCGACTTCCCGTGCATATTTAAGATCGATCGCATCGGTATCCATGCCGATGGCAAAAGTCCTGATCGGTTTCGCAGAAAGCTTTGCTGCAACAGCGCAGACCAGCGAGGAATCCAGGCCGCCGGAAAGCAGGAAGCCGACCGGTGCATCGGCACTGAGCCGCTTGCGGATGCCGGAACAGAGGAGATCATGGATATTTTTTGCAATCTCGTCCATAGAATCCTGACAGTAAGTTTTTACATCTGTAAGATCGCGGTAGCAGACAAACTTACCGTCCTTGTAATAGTGTCCCGGCGGAAACGGCATAATGCGGCTGCAGAGACCGATAAGATTCTTAGGCTCCGAGGCAAAAAGCATGATACCGTCTTTATCCTTGCCGTAATAAAGCGGACGGATACCGATCGGGTCACGGGCAGCTATATAGGAGCCGCTTTCCTTATCATAGATAATCAGAGCATATTCTGCATCCAGAAGACGGAACATATCCGTGCCGAGTTCCCTGAAAAGAGGCAGCAGAATCTCGCAGTCAGAATCACTCCGGAATGTGTAGCCCTTTTCTTTCAGCTTTTCACGGACCGGAAGAAAATCATAAATCTCCCCATTGCAGACAACGTAGCTTCCGTCCATTTCAAACGGCTGCATACCGCTTTCTGTCAGTCCCATGATGGCAAGACGGTTGAAACCGAGATAGCCGTTTCCGGTATCGGCTATTCTTGTCTGATCCGGGCCGCGGGATTTTGTTTTTAAAAGCGCCTGTTTTACTGTTTCATACTGTGCGCGTTTATCGCAGAAACCTATAATAGAACACATTGCAATACCCCCTGAGGCATAAGTATAAAAAAAGACGACAAAGGATGCGGACCGTGCCGACTCCTTTGTCGTCTTTAATATTGCGAATTATCGCGCAGACTTAAGGAATTGTCAAGCTTTAGTTTTTTTCTTGACATTTTCCCGGAGATTTGTATAATTTCAGTTTAATAGGGCAAAGGAGCTCTGGTGCTGACCAGGCAGTCTTTGCCCTTTTTCTTATTACAGAGAGCAATTGACAGACTGCCGGAAAGCGGCGGCAGGAAAGTAGAAACGGGAGTATACAATGTCTGCACACATTAATCAAAATTATCTGAAACTGAAGGAAAGCTATTTATTTGCGGAAATTGCAAGGAGAGTCAGAACCTGGCAGGAGGAGCATCCGGAAAACGCCGGAAAGCTGATCCGTATGGGAATCGGAGATGTTACGAGACCTCTGCCTGAGACGGTGGTTAAAGCCATGGTCAGGGCTTCAGAGGAAATGGGCAGAGCCGAAACATTCCATGGCTATGGTCCGGAGCAGGGCTATGATTTCCTTAAGGAGGCAATCCGCGGTTATTATGAGAGCTTTTCCGTTTCGCTCGACAGTCATGAAATCTTTATTTCAGACGGAGCCAAAAGCGATCTTGGAAATATCCTTGATATTCTGAGCCGCGAATGCACTGTCATGGTGACGGACCCTGTTTATCCGGTATATGTTGACACCAATCTGATGGACGGAAGGAAGATCATCTATGCGGATTCCAATGAGCAGAACGGATTTCTGCCGGAACCGGAAGAGGCATATAAGGCGGATATCATTTATCTCTGTTCCCCGAACAATCCGACCGGTGCAGCCTACAGCCGGGAGCAGCTCAGGAAATGGGTGGATTTTGCAGCGGAAAACGGATCTGTCATTCTGTTTGATTCTGCCTATGAGTGCTTTGTGACAGGCGATATTCCGCATTCGATCTATGAGATTCCGGGAGCGAAGGAAGTGGCGATTGAATTCTGCAGCTTTTCCAAAAAAGCAGGTTTTACCGGAACAAGATGCGGTTATACGGTTGTTCCGATGGAGCTTAAGCGGGATGATACAGCTCTCAACAGACTCTGGCTCCGCAGGCAGACAACAAAGTTCAACGGTGTTTCTTATATTGTACAGCGCGGTGCAGAAGCTGTTTTTACAGAAGAAGGCGCCGGGCAGATTCAGGAAAATATCGAATATTACCGGGAGAATGCAAGAATCATTACGGATACACTGGACCGGCTTCATATTTTCTATACCGGCGGAAAAAATTCCCCGTATGTCTGGTTTAAGTGTCCGGACAATATGGAATCTTGGGAATTTTTCGATGTTCTTTTAAACAAGGCCTATGTGGTCGGGACACCGGGCGCAGGCTTTGGCAGGAGCGGAGAGAAATTTTTCCGTGTAACCGCATTCTCAACCCATGAGAATACAAGAGAGGCAATGCGGCGTTTTGCGGAGCTTTTTTCCTGATCTGCAGGGAAAAATCCGCGGCGCTTATATCTGCCATAATAAAAAGTGAGTTTACAAATGGATAAAACGGACAATAATGTATTATTTAAAAATGCTTGTTTCCCGGAGGATACGATGAATTCATATGAGGACATCCTCAATTATGTTGAGGAGGAAAATGTAAAATTCATACGGCTTGCTTTCTTTGATGTATTTGGTGTGCAGAAGAATATTGCCATTATGCCGGATGAGCTGAAAAGAGCCTTCAATGAGGGAATTTCCTTTGATGCTTCCTCCGTCGCGGGTTTCGGAAGCGTAGTCCGTTCCGACCTTTTCCTCCGTCCGGATCCGACAACCATGGCAATTGTTCCGTGGCGTCCGATTGACGGCAGAGTGGCCAGGATGTTCTGCGACGTTGAATATGCGGATGGAAAGATATTCGAGAAAGATTCCAGATGGATCCTGAAGCAGGCTGTCCGGACTGCAGAGGAAAAAGGAATCCATGTAAACTTTGGTTCAGAGGTGGAGTTTTATATTTTCAGACTGGACCAGAACGGAGAACGCACAAAGATCCCGCAGGATAATGCTTCTTATATGGATATTGCCCCGGAAGACAGAGGGGAGAATATCCGGAGGGATATCAGCTTTGCGCTTGTAGATATGGGGATCCGCCCGGAGGCTTCTCACCATGAGATGGGACCGGGACAGAATGAGGTGGATTTCCGCTACAGTGATCCGCTGACTGCGGCGGACAATGCTTCTACTTTTAAATGGGTGGTAAAGAGCATTGCCATGTCGGACGGGGTCTGGGCGGATTTTTCACCGAAGCCGATACCGGACAAGCCGGGCAACGGACTGCATATCAATATGTCAGTGCAGTCGGATGACGGTAAAGATTATACGGATTCTTTTATGGCCGGAATCATGGACCATATCCGGGAAATGACACTTTTCCTGAATCCGACGAGGGAATCCTATGAGCGTCTCGGAAACAACAAAGCACCGGGATATATCAGCTGGTCGGATCAGAACCGGTCGCAGCTGATCCGTATACCGGCATCACGGTCCGGTATACGCAGGATTGAGCTGCGGTCCCCGGATCCTATGGCAAATCTTTACATTTCCTATGCGCTTTTGATTTATGCAGGACTCGATGGCATTGCACGCAGACTTAAGCCGATGCCACCGCTTGATATTAATCTGTACAAGGCAGACCCGTCCATTACGGAAAAGCTCGGACGGCTTCCGCGGAGCATTGCGGAGGCAGCACAGTACGCAGAGACCAGTGCTTTTTTACGGAAACTGCTTCCGGAAAGCTATTTGCTGGCTTATGGCGCGGATGACGGTGAAAAGGACTGATTCCGGGGATGCTTTTCTGCTGATGCTGTATATTCATGGAGGAAGCAATGGAGAGACCAGAAAGGAAAAGCAGTGTTCTGATTGCAGCTGCATCTGAAAGGACTGCAATACAGATTCATAAGACCCTGCCCATGCAGTTCGGACAGGTTGCTGTGCTTTCCTCTATGAGTGCCGTCAAACAGAAGCTGCAGCAGGAAGCATTCGATATCCTGATCATCTATACGCCGCTTCCGGATGAACCGGGGGTTCAGTCGGCACTGGAACTGCAGGGCAGATATCCGGGGATGGGCATCATGCTTCTCGTAGGTGCGGAGGCATATGATGAAACGCAGTACCGGGCAGGCGATTCAGGCATCTTTATCATGGCGCGGCCGATGACGACACAGGGATTCCTGCAGTCCTTGAATCTGCTGGATGCAATGCGTAAACGGATTCTGCGTTTACTGGAGGAAACAGAAAAACTCCACAGAAAACTGGAGGATGAGAAATATATTTCGAGAGCCAAATGCCTTCTGATTGAAAAAGAGGGCATGAGGGAGCAGGAGGCACACCGCTATCTGGAAAAACAGGCAATGGATGCGGCGGTCACCAAGCGGGAGGTTGCAATCCGGGTAATACGCGAGAGCGGAAGAATCATTACTACCTGACAGACGCAGCCTGATTATAATCAGCATATGTAAAATGGGGCAAGGGCGCTCCGGTATTTACCGGAGTTCTCCTGCCCTTTTTTATATGATTGCAGAACAATCTGCAATTGCAATTTTACTCTACAGCAAAAAGGAGAAAATGATGAAAAAGAAAACTGTCCCTGAAATTTACGGAAGTCTTGTTTTCAACGATGTAGTCATGAGAGAGCGGCTGCCCAAAGATATATACAGAGCTGTTCATCAGACCATCAAAAACGGAACGCATCTGACACTGGATGTGGCCAATACAGTTGCATCTGCCATGAAGG
>CAZPEW010000168.1:0-5847 GCA_964585695.1 uncultured Lachnospiraceae bacterium | reverse complement strand
AAACCGATGACAGAGAGAAGTAGCAGCCGATCAAGATCAAAGAGAGCCGCCGGTGATGGGAATGCGGTATGGAGAGAGGTTGTGAATGGACTCTGGAGGGCGTCTCGGAAGTTTTTTAGAGTATGAGACGACGGGTACTGCACCGTTATCAGGCAGCACATATGCTGGTATGTGAAATAAGTGACCTTTACAGGTAATATGAGTGGTACCGCGGATGCTTCATTCGTCTCATATGCAAATATTATGTTTGCATATGGGACTTTTTTTATAGAATCAGAAGCGGAAGAAATCCATACGGAAGACCTGGACAGGCTGCAGGGAACCAGTACAGATACGAGGTTCATAGCGGAGGAGAAAAAATGAAAAAATTAATCGCAGCAACAGCAGTTATGGCATTGGCAGCAGCAATGATGACAGGGTGCGGTACAGGCGCAACGCAGACGGCAGCAGCTTCGTCTGCAGCGGGTACGCAGGCCGGAACAGCAGAAAGCAAGGCGGAAAGTACATCTTCAGCCGAAACACAGAAGACAGAGAGTCAGGCTGCAGATACAACAGCAGCGGAGAGCAGCGGCAAAACCTATAAAGTCGGCATTGTACAGTTTGTAGATCATCCGTCCCTGAACCAGATTGAAAAGAATCTGGAAACGGAGCTGGACAAGCTTTCCCAGGAAAAGGGTGTTACCTTTGACTATAAGGATTATACATTCAACGGACAGGCAGACGGTACGGTTCTGAACCAGATCGCCTCCCAGCTGATTTCAGACAAGGTAGATATCATCGTTCCGATTGCCACACCGGCGGCACAGATCGTACAGGCAGCGGCAGAGGGCAAGGATATTCCGATTGTATTTTCGGCTGTCTCTGATCCGGTTTCCGCCAAGCTTGTAAAGAGCATGGATGCACCGGGCGCCAATATCACCGGAACTTCCGACTTCCTTAATACCAATGCCATCATGGATCTGATGCTTGCAGCAAAGCCGGATACGGACTATGTAGGGCTTCTGTATTCCAAGAGTGAGGATTCCTCAGCGGTTCCGATTGCGGATGCAAAGAAATATCTGGACGGCAAGGGCATCAAGTATATTGAAAAGACCGGAACAACCACCGATGAAGTTTCCGCGGCGGCTGATGCACTGGTTGCAGAGGGTGTAGATGCCGTATTTACACCGACAGACAATACCATCCAGAAGGCAGAGCTTGCTGTTTATGAGAAGTTTGCGAATGCAGGAATTGCCCATTATGCGGGAGCGGATTCATTCGCACTGAACGGTGCATTTGTAGGCTACGGCGTTGATTATGCCAACCTCGGAAAAGCAACTGCAGATATGGTTTCCGAGATCCTTACGGACGGAAAGAAGCCGGCAGAGCTTCCGGTTGAGACATTTGACAACGGTATTGCAACCATCAACACGGATACCTGCACCGCAATCGGCATGAAGCTTGAGGATGTTGAGGCAGCCTTTAAGCCGCTCTGCACACAGATTGTAGAAACCAAGACAGAAAAGGAATTTTCAAAGTAACAGAAAAGCATTACAATATAAGTACAGCGGAACGTATCCGCTGTACTTATACAGCTGGAGGAAAAAATAGTGACTGGTTTTCTGACTGCCGGGATCATCCGGACCGCTCTGGAAGTAGGACTGATTTATTCACTTGTGACACTGTCCCTGTTTGTGAGCTACAGTATTCTGAATATCTGCGATCTTTCCACAGATGGCTGTTATACGCTCGGATGTGCCGTCGGAGCGGTGGTTACCATTGCTGGCCATCCGGTTCTCGGACTGTTTGCCGCGATGCTGGCAGGTATCTGCTCAGGCTATATTACCGCGGTGCTGCAGACAAAATTCGGCGTGGAAAGCATACTGGCCGGGATCATTGTGAATACCGGTCTTTACACCATCAATCTTGCGGTCATGGGCTTTTCTTCCAATGTATCTATATTCGGAACAGATACGGTTTTTTCCCTTTTTGAAAAGCTGAACGGATCGGCATTCTGGAAGGACTGGAACAAGCTGATTCTTCTTTTCCTGCTGCTTCTTGCCGTATGTCTTGTAATCCGCTGGTTCCTGGATACGAGGCTCGGACTTTCGATCCGAGCAACAGGAGACAGTCCGGCAATGGTCCGGGCTTCTTCCATCAATCCGGCGTTTACCATTACGGTAGGCCTGTGCTTTTCCAATGCGCTGACAGGGCTTGCCGGTTCTCTCATCGGGCAGTACAACAAGACCTGCGATATCAATCTAGGAACCGGCATGGTTACCATTGCGCTGGCATCCCTTGTAATCGGCGAGAGCTTTTCCAAAAAAGGCAGGATCCATACCAGACTGTTTTTTGCCGTTGTCGGTTCTCTCCTGTATCGTTTTGTGATTTCCATTGCACTCCGTCTGAATGTGCCGACAGAGGCATTCAAGCTGGTTTCTGCCGTAATTGTTGCAGCTGCCATTGCAGCACCGCAGGCAAGGAAGATGCTTTCCTTCCGCAGGAGAGAGTTTGCGGCGGGGCGTGAGAGAAAAGAACGCAGAGCAGGAGGAAATGAGCATGCTTGAGATCAGTCATATTTCCAAAACCTTTAATGCAGGTACGGTGAATGAAAAAAAAGCGCTTTCCAATCTGTCACTGACGCTGAAAGACGGGGATTTTGCAACCATTGTAGGATCCAACGGAGCAGGCAAGTCAACACTGTTCAATGCTGTTGCCGGTTCCTTTATAGTAGATGAAGGCTATATAGAGCTGGACGGAGAGGATATTACCTTTGTAAAAGAGCATGTCCGGAGTCATTACATCGGACGGCTTTTCCAGGATCCGCTGATGGGGACGGCGCCGCATATGACAATCGAGGAGAATCTTGCGGTTGCATATCTGCGGGCTTCATCCGCACAGCACGGACCTTTCAGCCGGATTTCAAAAAGGGACAAGGAGCTTTTCCGGGAACAGCTGCGTCTCCTTGACATGGGACTTGAGGACCGGATGAAAAATCCGGTGGGTCTCCTCTCAGGAGGACAGCGGCAGGCACTGACGCTTCTGATGGCGACTATGGTTACACCTAAATTACTGATGCTGGACGAGCATACAGCAGCGCTTGATCCTGCCACAGCGGAAAAGGTTCTGTCTCTTACGAGAAACATTGTAAAGGAAAGAAACATTACCTGTCTGATGGTTACGCATAATATGAACCAGGCACTGGAGCTTGGAAACAGGACACTTATGATGAATGCCGGCAGCATTGTGCTGGATATTTCCGGCAGGGAACGGGAGGGCATGACCATTGAGGATCTCCTGCATAAGTTTGCAGAGGGCTCCGGCAGGCAGTTCAACAATGACCGGATTCTGCTTTCTACAGAGCAGAATGTATAAAAAAGACTGCACACTGCAGGATATATATGGTTTTCTGATGCTCCGTTTCGCTTGAACCGGAGCATTATTCTGATGTATAATAATATAAAACAATCAAAGATATAATGATGTTTGTGCTTTAAAGAACAGCAGTCGGTCTTGACTGAAACAGGAGGCACCTATGATTAAAAAACATTTTGTAATTACCATCGGCAGACAGTATGGTTCCGGCGGACGTCTTGTGGGCAAGAGACTGGCAGAGGAACTCGGAATTCATTTTTATGATAACGATATCCTTAAGCTTACTTCAGAGAGGACTGCCATCGGAGAACAGTATTTCCGTCTTGCAGATGAAAAGGCCGGAAACAATATTTTCTATAAAATCGTGGAGAGCATGAAGCCGGACATCGGCAAACCTAAGCTGGATGACAATATCGTATCACCGGAAAATCTGTTCCGCTTTCAGGCCGAGGTAATCCGTGAGCTTGCCAGAGAGCAGACCTGCATTATTGCAGGCAGATGCTCCAATTATATTCTGACAGAAGAGAATATTGAGAATCATGTCAGTCTTTTTGTATACGCTGATCTGGTAACCAGAACCAAACGTATCATGGATTATGACAAGGTGGATGAGCAGGAAGCGCTGAAGCGGATTAAAAAAATCGATAAGGAAAGAAAAGACTATCATAAATATTTCACCGGCGAGGACTGGATGGAGCCGAGCGCTTATGATCTGATGATCAACGCAAGTGCGATCAACTACGATGAAATGGACCAGCTGATGCGTGACTATATTAAGATGAAGGGTTTTATTGACTGATGGACAAGGTCATAACAGGCGGAAAATACAGGGTGGCCGGAGAGCTTACCGTACCGGGAGACAAGAGCATCTCGCACCGCAGTGTGATGCTGGGGGCGCTCTCGGATGGTGTAACGCATGTAAAGGGGTTTCTGAACGGTGCGGACTGTCTCTCCACCATTTCCTGCTTCCGTAAGATGGGTATCGATATTTCTCTGAGCGAGGATGAAACAGAGGTTATTATCCGCGGAAAGGGAATGCATGGACTGACTGCTCCGCAGGGGGTTCTGGACTGCGGAAATTCCGGCACAACAACGAGACTGATTTCAGGGATTCTGGCAGCGCAGGATTTTGATTCATCCGTTACAGGGGATGAAAGCATACAGAAACGGCCGATGAAGCGGATTATGACACCGCTTCTTTCCATGGGTGCAGATATCCGTTCCGTAAGGGACAATGGCTGTGCTCCGCTTCAGATCCGCGGGAGGAAGCTTCATGGAATATGCTATGAATCACCGGTCGCGAGTGCACAGGTTAAGTCGGCAGTCCTTTTTGCCGGACTCTATGCGGCGGGAGAGACCCGGATCATTGAGCCGTCCCTCTCGAGGAACCATTCGGAGCTGATGCTTCAGGCGCTGGGAGCTGATGTTTCGGCGGCGGTTCTGCCGGACGGCAGAGCGGAGATTACGCTGGAACCCTGCAATAAACTGACGGCAATGCCGGGGGTGCTGCAGATTCCCGCAGATATTTCTTCGGCTGCATATTTTATTTCTGCGGCACTGCTTCTGCCGGATTCAGAGCTCCTCTTAAGAAACGTAGGTATTAATCCGACAAGGGCAGGCATCCTGGATGTTTACCGTATGATGGGCGCGGATATAGCAGAGGAAAACAGACAATTATCCGGATTTGAGGAAATCGCCGATCTCCGTGTGCGGTACTCAAGGCTCCATGGAACCGAAATCGGCGGTGCGATGATTCCGCGTCTGATCGACGAGCTGCCGATGATTGCAGCTCTTGCGGCTGCAGCGGACGGTGTTACGGTCATCAGAGATGCAGCAGAGCTTAAGGTAAAGGAATCCAACCGGATCCGTGTGATGGTCAGCGGGCTCAGAGCCTGCGGAATCCGTGCGGAGGAAACAGAAGACGGCATGATCATCTACGGACAGGGTGAGAACCTGCGGCCTGACAGTGCGGTAATCGATACCTGCAGAGATCACAGGATAGCGATGACGTTTGCGGTACTGGGCTTAAAGGGAACAGAAAAAACAGAGCTCCTTTTAAGAGATGCGGACTGTATTGCAATTTCCTATCCGAATTTTTATAAAGACTTGTTAAAAGTGCTTGACAAGAATTAGGTCGTTTGGTATATTATCTAGGTCGCTGAAAACGACAGAGAAATGATCAGACGATCATCCTAAGGCAGATTGGTCAAGCGGTTAAGACGTAGCCCTCTCACGGCTGAATCCCGGGTTCGATTCCCGGAACTGTCATAAAAGCTCTGAACGGTATCCACTGTTCAGAGCTTTTTGCATACATGGATATTTTTTCAGGAGACCGGAATGGAAATAAAGAGAAAAGATAACGGAACACCGATGGAAGTAAAGGAGTATACGAATGCAGATGGCTCTGTTCTTACGGCGCTTTCTTTTCCGGCGCTGGATGCAGCCGGTATGGTGCGGCATGTTTTTTCCACAAGATGCGGCGGCGTGAGCAGC
>CAZPEW010000167.1:0-5848 GCA_964585695.1 uncultured Lachnospiraceae bacterium | reverse complement strand
TCCAATGCGGTGAAGTTTACGGATGAAGGCGGGTCCGTACTGGTGGCAGCGCGCCGGGATCTGCCGGTAAACGGACACATCGTCTATCACATTGATGTACAGGACAGCGGAATCGGAATTGCCAAGGAAGCACAGGAACGTGTTTTTGAACCATTCGAGCAGGCAGGCCCGCCAAGCAAAAACGGCTCCGGCCTGGGCCTTGCCATTGTAAAAAATCTGCTGCAGCTCATGGGCGGTACCATCCGCATCGAGAGCCGGCTGGGTGCCGGTACAACCTTCCATATCGATATTCCTTTTGAAGTTTCCAATGTGCCGTCTGTCACGGAAACCAAACCGCCGACAGCAGATTTTGACTTCGGCGGCCGCAGCGTGCTGCTGGTGGAGGACCATCCGATCAATATGGAAATTGCCCGCAAGCTTCTGGAAAGGAAAAACTGCCGGGTAACCTCTGCCTTTAACGGGCAGGAGGCTGTGGATATCCTCCTGCATGGCAATCCGGGCGAATTCCAGGCGGTGCTGATGGATGTGCAGATGCCGGTTCTGAACGGTCTGGACGCAAGCCGGCAGATCCGTGCCGCAGCGCGCGGAGACTTAAAGACACTGCCGATCATCACCATGTCTGCGAATGCCTTTGAGGAGGATATCCGCCGCAGCAGAGATGCCGGTATGAACGGGTATCTGACAAAACCAATCAATCCTGACCTGCTTTATCAGACTTTACAGAATATCTGGGGTGGAACAAATGAAGGTTGACAATTTCAATGATCTGAATGAGACACACAAAGACATACTGCTGGAAATCGGAAATATCGGCACAGGCAATGCGCTTACCTCTCTGTCACAGCTCACCTCCCACCCGATACAGATGGAGCTCCCCAGCATCCGCATTGCGGATATGGACAGCCTCCCGGATATCCTGGAGAGTCCGGGCAGAAAGAACACCGGTGTCGTCATCGATGTGCACGGAGATCTGGACTGTGTCATCACCTTCCTCCTGAATGAGGAGTTTACCAAGGTCATCGCAGAGGAGCTTACCGGCGAAGCGCTGGAGGATGTCCTCCGTATGAACGAAATGCAGGATTCCGCCATCCGCGAGGTCGGAAACATCATGTGCAACGCCTATCTCAACGCCCTGGCTTCTATGCTGGGTGCCGAGTTTTCCGTTTCGCTGCCGGATCTCAAGCAGGGGACCAGCAAAACAATCCTGGATACCTTTTCCGGTCAGTTCAAGGATGAAACCCCGGAGCTTCTGTTTATTGAAAATACCTTTTACTATCTGGACCAGGCCTACATCAGCTATATTCTTCTGCATCCTAAATTTGAGTCGCTGCGGAGAATTCTGGAAAAGCTCGGATAAGGGGTCATTATGATGGGGGAAAGTATAAACAGACAGGAGGAGATGTTTCTCTCATTCCGCGCGTCGGGGCTGGATTACGTGCTTCCGCTTTCTGACATCGGTCAGATTGCTGCCGTGTCCCCTGAGGGCATCCCGGAAATCCCGCTGGCCGGCCCATCCGATCCGGAGAAATGCGCTGTTGTTTTCCAGGACGGGGAGGGTCTCTCGTCACTTCTTGTGGGTAAGATTGCCGGACTCATCCAGCTCCCGCCCGCAAGCCAGTTTGCCATACCGCAGGCAGCAAAAAGCCGGGAGAACAGCTGGATTGCCGGTATCGCCTGTCCGGAGAGCAGCGGCAGTCTTTATTATCTGCTCGACAGCCGGAAACTGAGGGACGCTCTGTCAGGAGGCCGCAATGGATGAGACAGTCTACCTCCGCATCAGACTGCGGGATGTGTTATTTGCTGTTCCTGCCGATGCGGTTATCAAAATATTATCCTCGCCAAAGGCGGTCAGACTTCCGGATGCACCGGACGGCATCTGCGGCATTGTATATGATGCAGGTGCTGTTTTTGCGCTCCGCTCGCTGAGTCAGGAGGTTCACTCTCCCGCAAGGCTTGCCGTGCTCTGCCGGGACGGTGCGGAGTGCACGGCATTCGCGGCGGATCAGGCCGAGACCATGGGGGAGCTTACTGCAGAGGAGAAGAAGTTTGCCCGTCCGTACGGCTCCTCCGGAATTCTTCTTTTAACAGGAAAGGAAACGAATGATTGCGCTGAGTGCTGCGGAATTTGAAAAAATGTATCTTTATATCCGGGCACGCTACGGACTAAATCTGGAGAAAAAAAAGTACCTCATAGAAAGCAAGCTGTGGATTGAACTTGCCCGATCCAGATCCGATACGTATTCCGAATACTGGGAGAAGCTCCGGCGGGACGAAACCGGTGTCATGGAACGTCGGATGATGAATCTCCTTACGACAAACTATACTTTTTTCTGCCGTGAGGAACAGCATTTTGATTTCCTCCGCAAGGTGATACTTCCCGGGATACCGGCCGGCCGCAGCCAGCCTTTCCGTATCTGGAGCGCCGGCTGTGCTTCCGGCCAGGAATGCTACACGCTTGCCATGGAGCTGTCAGACTGCAGGATGGCGGGTCTGCTGCGTGTCCCCTGTCCGATCCTGGGCACCGATCTCTCTGAAACAGCCATTGCCGCCGCAGAGAAAGGAATTTACAGCGGTGCCGACTATGCGAGACTTCCTGTCTCCTGGCAGTCGCTCTACTGCGAGGATTTCCAGGATGGACAGTTCCGTGTAAAGGAGTTTCTGCGTTCGCAGATCCAGTTCCGGAGACAGAATCTCATGAGCCTGGTACGGACAGTACCGACCTATGATCTGATTTTCTGCAGAAACGTGCTGATCTATTTCAGAGATGAGGAAAGGAAGCAGCTGATTGAAATGCTGACCGGTGCGCTTATGCCGGGAGGCTATCTCATGATCGGACATACAGAAAGTCTCCTGTCCCTCTCTGACAGGCTCAGCTATATCGAGCCTGCTGTTTACAGGAAACCGGAGGCCGAAACATGATTCATAACAAAATCAGGGTTCTGGTCATTGAGGACTCTCTTCTCTACCAGGCTTATCTCCGGAAGGTAATCGATGCCGATGACTGTCTCACCGTCGTCGGCACGGCAGCGACAGCGGCACAGGCACTCGCGCTTATTCCGCAGCTGAAACCGGATATCATCACGCTTGATATGCAGCTGCCGGACAGCGACGGGCTTGCACTGCTCGGAGAGATCGTAAAGAACCGGAAAATTCCGGTTATCGTTGTTACCGGCGATGCCGATACCTGTGAAAAGGCCATTGCACTCGGCGCTGCGGATTTTATAGAAAAGATAAAGGATGCAGAGGCCAAAACCGCCGAGCAGTTCCGGCTGCTGCTTAAACTGAAGCTCAAGATGCAGGCGGAAATCCACAATGCTCCGGCACACAGGATCCCGCCGGAGCCGATGCCGCTCCGGACCCTGGACAAAACACCGGAGGGCATTCCGGAAAAGACGCCGGAAAGATACAGAAGCCGTCCGGCTCAGCCGCAGCTGATCGCACTTGGTGCTTCTCTCGGCGGAACGGAAACCACGCTGCAGATTTTACGGCAGCTTCCGGCAGATCTGCCGGGCATCGTCATTGTACAGCATATGCCGCCGGAATTTACGGCTGCCTATGCCATGCGGCTCAGCCACTGCTGCAGTCTGGATGTCCGTGAGGCTGTCAACGGTGCGCCGGTACTGCCGGGAAGCGCCATCATCGCAAAGGGCGGACGGCAGCTGACCGTCTGCCGGGACGGAAGCGGCTTCCGTGTTAAGATCGGAAGCAGTGAGCGGTACGGGGGATTCTGTCCCTCGGTAGATGTCCTCTTCAGTTCTGCGGCAGAAGCTGCAGGCGCGGAAGCACTCGGCATTATCCTGACCGGTATGGGCAGAGACGGTGCCGAAGGAATTAAAAAAATGCATAACCAGGGTGCCTATACCCTGGGACAGGATAAAGAAAGCTGTGCAGTATTCGGTATGCCGGGTGCAGCCTGGAACGCAGGCGGTCTGGACAAGCTCCTGCCGCCGGATGAAATAGCGGAAGAAATGATACGATACTGTTCCAGAAAAAGAAAAAGTGAGGCAGAAAAATGATGAATGACAAGAAAATCCTAATTGCAGATGATGCAGCCTTTATGCGCAAAATGATCCGCAGCACCCTGTCCTCTGCAGGATATACGGAATTCATTGAGGCACAGAACGGTGCGGAAGCCGTAAAGCTCTTTGCTTCCGAGAACCCGGACCTGGTGCTTCTTGATGTGACCATGCCCGAAATGGACGGACTCGAGGCACTGAAACGGATCATGGCCATTTCGCCTTCCGCAAGAGTAATCATGTGTTCCGCAATCGGTCAGGATGCCACCATCATGAATGCCATCCGGATCGGGGCCAGCGACTTTATCGTTAAGCCTTTTAAAAAAGAACAGCTTGCTGATATGGTAACCAATCTGATCGGCTGAGGAGGAGAACCATGAAAAAATTAAGAGATCTTAAAATCGGCAGCAAAATCATTCTTTCTTTTGCCGCGGTCATCCTGCTGGTAGGCGTCATGCTGCTGGTTACACAGCTGGCAATGAGCACCATCAGCCAGGACATGAAAACCTTCTATGAGGAGGAATTCCAGATTGTTTCCGTCAGCCAGACCGTAATGACAGATCTCCAGGGCTATGCCAAGGGTATCTCCCGCGTAGCACTGGCCGCCGAGAATGCAGAGGGCCGTCCCGCTGCAGATGCAGCAGACTATCTGAATACCCGTGTGACAGAAATGAATGAATATCTCACCTCGCTGGGGACAGATATCAAAACACTGGGCACACTCCCGCTGCAGTCGCAGGAGGAGCTTCAGTCCATCAATGAAACCTATACAACCCTGACCGAGCAGACCACGCAGCTCCTGAATATGTACAGCTCCGATCAGGTGGAAAACGGACTGACGCTTGCCAACGGCAGCATCGAACAGAATGCCGTCACGATAAGAACCGCCATCAAAACCATTATTGAGAGAGCGCAGAGCAGAGCACAGGCAAAGCATGACAGTACCATGTCGCTTGTTGCAAGACAGCGGGTAATTGTAATTCTCCTCACTGTTTTTGTCGTCTTCATGGCGGCGCTCCTTGGCATGATACTCACCTACAATATCAAAAAGCCGCTGACGGAAATGGAGCAGGCCGCCGAGAAGCTGGCAGACGGGGATCTCTCTCTTAAAATCGGGTACACCAGCAAAGATGAACTGGGGATGCTGGCCGACAGCCTGCGGAATACCATACATTCGCTGCAGCTTTATATCCATGAAATCGATACTGCGATGAGTGCCATCGGCAAGGGAAAGCTGAATTATACACCGGCAATAGAATTCAAGGGTGATTTCGTATCCATCAAGGATTCTTTTGCAAAAATCTCAAAAAATCTTACAGATGCAATGATCCAGATCAACAGCAGTGCCGATCAGGTTGTCCGCGGTGCCGAGCAGATCGCCGGCAGCGGGCAGTCCCTCTCCCAGGCAACCCTGGAGCAGGCCAGTTCTGTTGAGGAGCTGAGTTCTGCCATCAACAACGTCTCTGACCGCGTACGGGACAATGCCGACAATGCGGTCGCAACCAGCCGGCTGACGGAGGTCGTAGGCGCCGAAGTGCGTGAATCCAGCCAGCAGGTACTTGAAATGAGCAATTCCATGAACAAGATGCGCGATATGTCCCGTGAAATCACCGGCATCATCAAAGACATTGAGGACATTGCCTTCCAGACCAATATTCTGGCGCTCAATGCCGCTGTGGAAGCAGCCCGCGCCGGCGAGGCCGGCAAGGGCTTTTCCGTTGTCGCCAATGAAATACGCCGTCTCTCCGAGAAAACCGCCGAAGCCAGCCGTTCCACAAGTGATCTGATCGGCAAGACTGTCGATATGATGGTTCAGGGCGCCGATATGGCGA
>CAZPEW010000166.1:1388-5858 GCA_964585695.1 uncultured Lachnospiraceae bacterium | reverse complement strand
ACATCTATGTGATATAATACTCTAACACAAAATTAGTGTCAAGAGATTTTTAAAGAAATCTGTGAACAATCCGTGAAATATCCGTAAACAGAAAAAGCAGATACCGGCATCCCCGCCGGAATGCCCATATCTGCCCTTTAATATATTTCCGCTGCCTGCCGGACTTCTCATCCTTACTGCAGAACATACACCTCTGCATAGGTCATAAAGTTCTGCGCCTCCGCATGTGTATTGAAATAGATGTCAATGTGATTTCCCTTTACCAGTCCGCCGCAGTCCTCTGCGACATATTCCTGTCCGTTGATCAGGAGATGCGTGCCGTACGGGATAACCCGCGGATCCACGGCAACCGTCCTGCCTGCAGCCGCCCGCACACCGGTTGCTGTCATGCTGCCATGTCCCTCCGAGCAGAGGTAACAGGGACAGTAGCCGGTCAGACGGAATCTGCCGAGCGCTCTTACATTTCTCCCGTTCAGACTGATGATGCCGCTTTGTGCAGCCGCCCTGGCCTCTTTTTCCTGCGCAGCCGCGAGATCTCTGCTCGCAGCCTGCTCTGCGCTGCTTCCGGTCCCCGCCGAGAAGTACAGAACACTTCCGAGACTGTCCGACTGGTATACCCCGCCGGCTGCAGATCCTGCCGCATAGGAGCTGACAGAAATCATCATTACAAGAATAATCATGACCGCACATGCAGCCATCAGACCGATCATATTTTTAAATCTGCTCACGATAAAGCCTCCTTTTTCCCAACAAAAAATCGAGTTCAATTTTACTAAACTCGATTTTGGGGCAGTATAGCCTATTCAATTTCTTTTGTCAAGCACGCTGCAGAGTAGAATCTGCGTTCTTCCCTCACCTGGGGACCGCCAGATAGACGTCTGCAAAACGGTAGCCGCTCCTCGTAACACCTGCGGCTTCCTCATAGCTGTCGAAGTAAATATCGATCATATTTCCTCTGACAGCGCTGCCGATATCCTCCACAGTATAGACCGTGTCCCCGATAAAAATCCTGGTTCCGAGCGGAAGCACTGCTGTATCTGCCGCTACGGTATGATTCGCCCTGGCAACGGTTCCGGAATAAGTGGTTCCGTGCCCGTAATAGCCGACAATCTTGAAGCTGCCCTGCAGGGCACCCTTTTTATACTGCTGCGACTCTGCTGTTGCCACATTGCCGAAAGGAGTATCTCCCGCAGCGGTCTTTGCTGCTGTGCTCCCGGCTGCCGCATCCACTGCCGCCTCGACGGCTCCGCTCTGAACCGCCGCACCCGGACCGCCTGCCGCAAGTGCGGTGTCTGCCGCCTCCGAAGCTGCCGCAGCCGCGGCATTGTTAACGGCACTTAAACTGTCCTGAGAAACTCTGATCTGTGACCCGCCCTCGAATGCAGGTCCTTTGCGTTCCTCGGCAAATGACGGAACCGACAGCAGGCAGACGAGACATGCCGCTGCAGCTGCAAGCCAGATTCCGGCTTTTTTCATATCCATTGAATTGTCCTTCCCTTTCCGCAAAAAATCAGAAAATAGTTTTCTCTTTCAAATTTGTAATCACGATAATCCAGGGAAGGCTTCCTGTCAAGTTACGTTTTTCTTTCGGACTGCCGGTCTGCTTCTTTTCAGACCGTGAGAAGCAGCTCTACAGCCATTCTGTCTGACAGGTTTCCGTTTTTGATTGCCTCGTCGTACAAAAGACAGCGGCGAATGTATTTTTCCAGCGCTTCCATGCTGTAATGCCTGGCCTGATCAATCAGTTTCTGCACAATCCAGGGGCTGACCCCGATATATTTTGCGCTGTCCTGACGGTTCATCCCTTTGGTAATGCACTCTTTGGTGAGAAGAAGCTGGTTGAAATTCCGCCGCATCAGGGCAAGTATCTTCATCGGTGCCTCCTGCAGCGTGACCAGATCCTGATAATACCGCATCGCCTTTCCGGTATTGCCGAGACTGAGTTCTGAAATCATGTCAAATACCCGGTCCTCCACATTCTCCGTGCAGATCAGATCGACATCCTCATCCTCGATTACATCACGCTCGCCGGCGTATGCAATCAGCTTCTCAAGCTCGGATGCGATGTTGTCCATACTGTTTCCGGTCTTAAGGAGAACCCGCTGCATGGTTGAGCTGCGGATCTTTTTGCCGGCCTTCTGCAGATACCTTGCCGCCCACCCGGAGAGCATCTTCTGATCCTGCTCCCCCAGCTCGCAGGCAAAGCCACGCTTCAGCACCTCTTTGTACAGCTTGTTACGTTTGTCAATTTCTGTCTCTATAAACATCAGATGACTGCTTGAAGGCATCCCTGCAAGATAATCCGCAATCCTGTCCGGTGCGGATTTCCTGAACCAGCCGGAATCGCTGACAATGACGAGCCGGTCCGCAGAAACCATAAAAGGCATGGTATCCAGCACAGAAATCAGTTCTTCCGTATCCGGCGCCCCCTCAAAGGCAGTATAATTCATGCCGTCCTCACCGCCCAGCGCCTTGCGGAACATTTTCTTATAGGAAGTTTTCAGATATTCCTCGCTCCCGTACAAAAGATAGACCGGCCTGAAACTGCCATTTTTTAGATGCTCGTTCAGCTTTAAATACTCCGGTGTCTCATTTTTCTCTCCGTATGCCATCGTTCTCTCCCAAATACGTTTAGTCTGCTGCGCAGCTTGCGCTGCGCACGGATATTACAAGTATAGCATGAAACATTCCGGAGCCGCAATTCTTTCGGTTCTGCATGCATCCTCCGCCTGCTCTTATGCTCCGGATTCTGCAGCAGCTGTTCTTCCGCACCGGTTTCTGTTTTCCGGATTCTGCCGCTCCGGAAAATCCATCTCCATACTACGCAAAAGAGCGGAACCGGTCCGCGGTTCCGCTCTCTTTTTTATCAAAAATCAGACTGACATTTTATCCTGACGCATCGATGCAATTGTCTTTGGCACGATGCGCGCTGCGCACAAGACTTTCCCGCCTTCAGCGGCCCTCCTCGCGGCATTTATTTCTGCATTTTGCTGACTTCGTCAAATACAGAAGTGATTTCAACATTCGGGGCCGGTGTGGCAAGGCTTACGATAACATTCGCAAGAATTGCAACGAGGAATGCCGGCAGGAGCTCGTAGATATTCCAGCCGCCGCCCATCGGACGCACCAGATATTTCCATACGAATACCATGATTCCGCCGCAGAGCATGCCGGCAAAGGCACCATAACGATTGGAACGTCTCCAGAAGAGTGCAAGCAGCACTACAGGTCCGAAGGAGGCGCCGAAGCCTGCCCAGGCAAAGGATACGATCTGGAATACAGAGCTGTCGGAATCCCATGCAATCAGGATGGATACAAAAGAAATCACCAGCAGCGTCACTCTTGCGATATACATCTGCTGCTTGTCCGTAATATGGATATGGAAAACATCAAACATGATATCATTGGAGATCGAGGAGGATGCAGCCAGCAGCTGTGAATCCGCCGTAGACATGGTGGAGGCCAGGATGCCGGAAAGTACAACGCCTGCAAGCAGGGCTGCTCCGAAGCTGTTCTTACTTAATAAAGAAGCAATCTGCACAATAATGGTGTCCGACCGGGAGCCTGTAAGCTTTTCCACGGCACCGACCTTGGTCATGCCGAGACCGACAACACCGATAAAAATGGCAACGCCCATGGAAATGACAACCCATACCGTAGCGATTCTCCTGGAGAGCTTCAGCTTCCTGTCATCCTCAATGGCCATAAACCGTAAAAGGATATGCGGCATGCCGAAGTAGCCGAGGCCCCAGGCCATTGTGGAAATGATGGTGATGATACCGTATGGATTTGCCCCGCCGCTGACCGGATCGTGCGAAGCCGTCATGCTGAGATAGCCTGCAAGACCCTCTGCATTCGCGATGACCTGATCAAAACCGCCCGCAACGGAAACGCCGAAAATCAGAATGATCAGCAGCGCTGCGGACATGATGATACTCTGGATAAGGTCCGTTGTGCTGGCTGCAAGGAATCCGCCGAGAGACGTATATCCGATAATAACCAGTGCGCTCAGAATCATGGCAAGATGGTAGTCCATGCCAAAAAGGCTGGAAAAGAGCTTGCCGCAGGCAGCAAAGCCGGAGCCGGTATACGGAATAAAGAAAATGACGATCATGACTGCCGATACCAGCGTCAGAAGCCTTTTCCTGTCCCCGTAGCGGTCCGAAAAGAAAGCCGGCAGCGTGATGGAATCCGTCGCTTCCGTATAATTACGTACTCTCTTTGCCACGACTCTCCAGTTAAGATAGGTGCCGATGGCAAGCCCGATGGCTGTCCATCCGGCATCTGCCACGCCGGTAAGATATGCAACGCCGGGAAGTCCCATCAGAAGCCAGCTGGACATATCCGATGCCTCCGCACTCATGGCCGTTACAAACGGCCCCAGCTTCCTGCCGCCCAGATAGAAATCTCCTACTGTCTCATTCCGGTCTGTCAGCATGAATCCGATCAGCAGCATGCCGAGAAGGTATG
>CAZPEW010000166.1:0-1378 GCA_964585695.1 uncultured Lachnospiraceae bacterium | reverse complement strand
ATATTAGCCGATGTCATAATCATTTTCCCCCTTATACGGACTGATTTGATGCATTTCTTAAAAGTTGGTATAAATATAAAGATATTAACCCCTAATGTATGATTATGCAAGCTTCGGAGGTATCGCGCATGGCTATGTCTGGTATTCCAGGCAGATATCTGCTCTTCTTGTAGTTTCATGCGCATTGTGATAAATTGATAGAAGAATTTCCGGAGGACGTCAATGGAGAATACTCTTATTTTCAGGAAGCAGCTTGAGCTGTATATTCATATCCCTTTCTGTGCAAGAAAATGCAATTACTGTGATTTCCTTTCTTTTTCCGTAAATGCAAAGGAGCACGAGCAGTACATCGATCAGCTCTGCAGGGAAATCCAGCTGACCGCGCCATCTGTCCGCAGCGATTATGACGTGGCAACCATTTTTATCGGCGGCGGCACACCTTCTGTGCTTGATCCCAAATTCATTTCCCGGATCATGCTGTATATCCGGAAAAACTACCATGTGCTCCCGGATGCGGAGGTCACGATCGAAGTCAATCCCGCTTCTACCCTGCGCTATAAATTTGCCGCCTATCTCGATGCAGGCATCAACCGTCTCTCCATCGGGCTGCAGTCTGCAAACAACGATGAGCTGAAAGCTCTCGGCCGGCTCCATATTTTTGAGGATTTCCTCAAATGCTTCGAGGGCGCCCGTCTGGAAGGCTTCCGGAACATCAATGTGGATCTCATCAATGATATCCCCGACCAGACTGCAAAATCCTGGAAAAACAGTCTTAAAAAAGTGCTGATCCTGAAGCCGGAGCATGTTTCCATCTACAATCTCATCATCGAGGACGGCACTGTTTTCCGGAAAATGAATGACAGCGGGCAGCTGCACCTGCCTGACGAGGATACCGATGCGGAGATCGACGCCATCACAAAGGATCTTACCGCCCGGCATGACTATCACCGCTACGAGGTGAGCAACTACGCAAAACCCGGCTTCGAATGCAGACACAACCTCGGCTACTGGTCCGACGTTCCCTATCTCGGCTTCGGTCTCGGCGCTGCCTCCTACATCGACAAAACACGGCATTCCAACACAAGAGACTTCCGCGAATATCTCGACCTGCCGATGGAAGAAGAATTTGCGAATGACTGCCAGCATTTATATAAGGAAGCTGAGGTTCTCAGCCGGGATGACATGATGGAGGAATTCATGTTCCTCGGGCTCCGCCGCACGGCCGGTATCTCTGCAATCGAGTTCACCGAGCGCTTTTCCGTAGACATCCGGAATGTTTTCGGGAGCCAGCTTGACCGCTTTGCAGCACAGGGCTTTATGATCCGGGACGGTGTGCATTACCGTTTCACAGAACGCGGCATGGATGTCAGCAATGTCC
>CAZPEW010000165.1:0-5894 GCA_964585695.1 uncultured Lachnospiraceae bacterium | reverse complement strand
GACAAACGGAGAAGTTGTTATGACTCCCGGACAGAGACTTTCCGTACTGGATCAGGACCATTTTAAGTACGATGCGTTTTCTGTACTGGACACGGTGATCATGGGAAACCAGCGCCTTTATAATATTATGAAGGAAAAAGATGCGCTCTATGCAAAGCCGGATTTCTCCGATGAAGACGGCATGAAAGCAGCAGAGCTGGAATCCGAGTTCTCCAATATGAACGGCTGGGATGCAGAAACCAATGCAGAGACACTCCTTAACGGACTCGGCATTCCCACAGAGATGCATACCATGATGATGGCAGATTTAAAAGGTTCCGATAAGGTTAAGGTTCTCCTTGCCAAAGCACTTTTCGGAAACCCTGATATCCTCCTCCTCGACGAGCCGACCAACCATCTGGACATGAATGCCATCGAGTGGCTTGAGGATTTCCTTATCAGCTTTGAGAATACCGTTATTGTTGTATCCCATGACCGCTATTTCCTGAATAAAGTCTGCACAGGCATTGCCGATATCGACTACGGAAAGATCACTCTTTTTGCCGGCAACTATGATTTCTGGTATGAGTCCTCTCAGCTGATCGTTAAGCAGCAGAAAGAACAGAACCGTAAGAAGGAAGAGAAGATCAAGGAACTGCAGGAATTCATTCAGCGGTTCTCTGCGAATGCTTCCAAGTCCAAGCAGGCAACTTCCCGTAAGCGTGCACTGGAGAAAATCGAGCTGGATGACATTAAGCCGTCCTCCCGTCAGTATCCGTATATCCAGTTCAAGCCGAATCGTGAAATCGGAAATGATGTACTGGAGGTAAGGAATCTTTCCAAGACTGTCAACGGTGTCAAGGTGCTTGACAATATCAGTTTTATTCTGAACCGCACAGACAAGGTGGCGCTGGTTGGTCCGAATGAGCTTGCAAAGACCGTTCTGATGCAGATCATCTCCGGAGAGATGGAAGCAGATGAAGGGGACTATAAGTGGGGACTCACCACCAGTCAGGCGTATTTCCCTAAGGACAACACCAGGGAATTTGCTTCCGAGGACACCATTGTAGAGTGGCTCACACAGTACAGTCCGGACAAGGACGTACAGTTTGTAAGAGGATATCTCGGCAGAATGCTCTTTAAAGGAGACGACGGCCTGAAAAAGGTCAATGTCCTCTCCGGCGGTGAGAAAGTAAGATGCATGCTCAGCAAGATGATGATCTCCGGATCCAATGTCATCATCCTTGATGAGCCGACCGATCACCTCGACATGGAAGCAATCTCCGCATTAAACGACGGACTCCGCGACTTCCAGGGCGTTATCATCTTCTCCTCAAGAGACCACCAGGTTGTAGAAACCACCGCCAACAGAATCATGGAAATCATCGACGGCCACCTCATCGACAAGATGACAACCTATGACGAATACCTCGCATCAGACGAAGACATCAAAAAACGATTCACCTTCACCATCTCCGACGACGACGCCGGTGACAACTGACGCGTTAGCATTAAACCACGCACAAAAGAAAGAGACACTGTCCGCGCAAGCTTGCTTGCAGCGACAGTGTCTCTTTCTTTTGTATGCGGCGCAAGCCGCGACTCGACATCTGCTAAGCAGATGGAGAGAAGAGGTTTAATGCAATGCACGGATTTCACCGTGCGGTATTTTACAGCAGCCCTTCTTTTGCGAGCCCTACAAAGGTTTTCATTTCTTCTGTCATCCATTTATCCTTGTGGTAGAAGATCTGGCGGTACATTGTCATATCAAAATCCCTGACATTCAGCTTTACCAGCTCACCCTTTTCAATGGACTCACGTACCGTAAAGTACGGCAGGAAGCTGAGACCCTTATTCTCTTTGATCATGCGGATCAGGACCTCGGTGTTGCCTGTTTCAAAAAACGGGTGAATGGACATCCGTTCTGCAGCCAGAAGCTGTTCAAGTGCATAGCGGTAGTTACTGTGCTGCTCGGTCAGGAAAAAAGGCCCCTTGGAAACAAGATCCGGGAGCTCAATGCCGGACATTTTGGCAATAGGAGCATTCGGAGCCGCAACAAAAACAATCTGCTCTGCCTGCTCCATGACTTTGACCCAGTTATTGTCATAAACACGCCGGTCAAGGAAATAGACGACATCAACCAGATTGTGCTCGAGCATATCGGTGAGCTCCTTGGGAGAACCGGTTTTTACCTCGAATGATATCCCCGGGTAGCGCTCACAGAAAAGGCGGACAATATCCGGGAACCGGAAGGAAAGAAGAGATTCCAGCGTCCCGACGCGCAGTTTATGCTCCTGCAGCATAGGATTGCCTAATAAAGTGTGGGTCTCGTCCACTCGATGCAGGATTTCATTCGCACACTGCAAAAACTCCCTGCCCGGCGGTGTCAGTACAACATGCCGTCCTACACGGTCAAAAAAGCGCGTATTAAACTCCTGCTCCAGCTGCCGTATCTGTATGGTAACAGCTGCCTGTGTATAGCCCAGAGATTCGGCGGCTTTTGAAAAGCTTTGCATTTCCACGATCTTGACAAAAGAGTTAAGCTGTCTGATTTCCATTGATCATACTCCTGCTCTGATAAAAAGTTAACATAAATAGTATTATAAAGGAAATTTATAATTATTACAATCTTTTAGGTTGTATTAGTAAAACTTTTTACCATAATGACAGAATGAATTTACCGGATCTTTCCAAAAAGATTCTTGACGAGATGACCATCAGCCTATAATATAGTAGGGATAGTTTTTAAGGGAAAGATATTTTATGGAGAAGCGGATGAAACGATCTGGCAGTTCAGAAAAATTCCAGCTAGGATAGAAGACACGCAGAGAGGCGGGTAATTCCCCCTCTTACGTGTCTTTCTTTTTATCCGCACTTTATAAAAAGAGAGAAGGAGAGAGTATGAGTAAAATAGGAAGTGAAGGCATCTACGATGCAAGGTCCCTGGGGCCGGGCAAGGTCATCATTCTGGGACTGCAGCACATGTTTGCCATGTTTGGAGCGACCGTTCTGGTTCCGATTCTGACAGGGCTCAGTGTATCTACGACGCTTTTGTGGGCAGGACTTGGAACACTGCTGTTTCATCTGATTTCAAAGAAAAAGGTTCCGGCATTTCTGGGGTCCTCATTCGCTTTTCTGGCAGGCTATATGGCCATTGCACCGCACGGGGAGAAGGAACTGCTCCCGTATGCATGCTTCGGCGTTGCCTGTGCCGGACTTGTCTACCTCGTACTGGCCGGCCTTTTTAAGGCATTCGGCGCAAGCAAGGTTATGCGCTATTTTCCGCCGGTTGTTACCGGACCGATCATCATTGCCATCGGACTGAATCTGTCCAAGTCTGCAGTGGAAAGCTGCGAGACAAACTGGCTGATTGCACTCACTGCCATTGCAGTCGTCATCATCTGCAATATCTGGGGCAAGGGCATGGTCAAGATCATTCCGATCCTGCTGGGTGTCATTGCCTCCTATCTGCTTGCTGCGGTTCTCGGCTATATTGATTTCACACCGGTTGCCCAGGCAAAATGGTTCGGCTTCCCGATTGAATATGACCGTACCGTATTCTCTATTTTTACAGGCGGCAATATGAACACGGCACTTTTAATCTCTGCGGTTATTACGATCATGCCGATTTCCTTTGCGACCATGATGGAACATATCGGTGATATTTCCGCGATTTCTTCTACTGTCGGCAAAAATTTCATTAAGGATCCGGGGCTCCACCGCACACTGACCGGCGACGGTCTTGCAACCACACTGGCAGCTCTTTTCGGTGCACCGGCGAATACAACCTACGGCGAGAACACGGGCGTCCTTACACTGACCAAGGTCTACGATCCGATGGTCATCCGTCTTGCCGCATGCTTTGCAATTATCCTTTCCTTCTGTCCCAAGTTTGCAGCCATTATTGAGGTGATGCCTACCGCAACCATGGGCGGCATTTCGCTGGTACTGTACGGCATGATTTCCGCTGTCGGTGTCCGGAACGTCGTAGAGACCAAGGTTGATTTTTCACAGAGCCGCAATGTCATCATTGCAGCGCTGATCCTGGTGCTCTCTATCGGTATCAATTACTCCACGGCAGGAGCGATCAGCTTTGCTGCCGGTTCCCTGAATATCAATTTTTCCGGTCTTGCAACCGGTTCTCTGGTCGGCATTCTGCTGAATGCAATCCTTCCGGGCAAGGATTACAAGTTCGAGGAGGATGAGCCGAATCCTACCGGCGTAGATCTCGAGATCTCCCAGGGCGACAGTCTGATCTGGAGCATGGCAAAACAGGCAGGTCAGAAGAATGTAAAGGAATAACTGCTTCTGCAGATTATTCACAGCATGTTCTGCAAAGAACACGACAGTATTTTTAAGACGCAGCAGTTAAAAACCCGGGATCCGATACACTGGTATCAGATCCCGGGTTTAATTATTTCCATCTGTATTTCTCTGGCCGTATTTACAGAGACGGCGGCCTCATAAAATCAGCTTCTGTGCTTCAGATATTCCGCAATACTGCGGCCGGCCATGGCCCCCTCTTCCGATGCTTCATCCGGCAGACTGTGCATCCGCAGGAAATCACCGACGGCGTAGAGTCCCTGGATGGAGGTTCCGAAGTATTTATTGATCTCCGGCTTCCCGTCCTCGGCACTTACCTTGACGGACGGAAAACGGACATCCGCATTGCTGCCGGTTGCAAGTGCCAGCGCACGGCATTCCATCATTTCCGTGCTGCCGTCTGCAGTTCTGCATTCGAGCAGGAAGTGTCCTGCCTTGTCCTGCATGCGTATTTCCGAAACAGAAGCAGATACCTGGAACGGAACTTCATAGATCTCGAGCAGCCGGAGAAAACGGCGCAGATATTCCTCCGCCGTCATTTCTTTTTTAAAAACCTTTATGCCGCATTTTCCGTAAGGCTCTGCGCTGTCCGGACGGAGCCGTCCGCCGAGAGATGCCTCTTTTTCCAGAATCAGTGTGTCTGTTACACCGGTATCGTAGGCAGCGCTTGCCAAAGCCAGTCCGGCAGGGCCGCCGCCGACTACGATCAGATCATGATAAATCATCAAAGCCTCCTTTAAATGCAGGATATATCCGTATGACTATGCATTACACAGAGTACTTACTTATCATTCATCATGAAATTAACAACCTTTTTCATATCCTCAGGCTCATGAACAACCAGCTCCAGCTCACGGATGTAGCCGTTGGAAAAGATCTGCGCCATGGAAAGAATCTGTGAAAGCTTGGACTTCATGTTGATACGGTCTCCCTCCGGGGAAACGAGCTCAACCTCGCCCTTGCAGCTGTTGATGACATCAAAAAGACCCTGTACATTATTTACATTTTCAAGCTTCATTGAAATACCTCCTTATAAGGTGAATGTTTGAAATCAGGCAATGCTATTTTACTATGTTATGGTAAAATAAACAATACAAAACGGCTGTGTGTCATTTAAGCTTCACCTGCAGCACCGGACGGAAAGATGGTTTTGTTTTCCGGCAAATCCCGCCGCCCTCTTCCGAAGCAGTACAGCTTTCTCCGGAAATCCGGAAAATGAACAGAACTGTACTGTATTACATCCTGAAAATGTGGTATAATCTGCACATGAAATTCATTGGATCCAAAAGGAGGATTAATATGCGCTTTTTTATTGATACGGCGAATGTAGATGAAATCAGAGAAGCAAATGATATGGGCATCATTGACGGTGTTACCACCAATCCGTCTCTGATTGCAAAAGAGGGCAGGGATTATATGCAGACCCTTAAGGAAATCACGGATATTGTGGACGGACCGATTTCCGGCGAGGTCAAGGCAAGCACAACCAAGGCAGAGGATATGATTGCCGAGGGACGCGAGATTGCAAAAATTCATAAGAACATGGTTGTCAAGATCCCTATGACAGAGGAAGGCTTAAAGGCAGTCAAGGT
>CAZPEW010000164.1:0-5935 GCA_964585695.1 uncultured Lachnospiraceae bacterium | reverse complement strand
CCATCGAATCGATGATTCTTGCGAATGCCTCGTAGCTTGCAAAGAAGCCGTGACGGCCTGTCAGGATATAGCCTTCCAGCCAGCCCTCGCACATATGCTCGGACAGCATGGAATCCATGATGCGCCCGTCCGCTGCAAGAAATTCATCGGTATCCGGATCTGTGCCGTTGTTCCAGTCTCTCTTTTCCACCTCAAATACCTTGTTAAGACGGTTGGACATGGTTTCATCCGGCCCGAAAATACGGAAATTGCGGGCATCTTCATTCAGCTTAAAGACATCCCTGATGTAGCCGCCGAGCTCGATCATATCCTGCTTTTCCACATCGCCCGGTGCCTTGACATCCACGGCATATCTGCGGAAGTCCGGCAGACGGAGATCATGCAGAAGCTTGCCTCCGTTCGCATGCGGATTGGACCCGATTCTTCTGTCTCCGACCGGTGCCAGGGCGCGGAGCTCCGGAATCAGTCTGCCGCTCTCATCAAACAGTTCTTCCGGATGATAGCTCTTCAGCCACTTTTCAAGTATTTCAAGATGCTCCGGCCTGTCCATCATAACCGGAACCTGATGTGCATGGAAAGAGCCCTCGATCTTTACGCCGTCAACCGATTTCGGCCCTGTCCAGCCCTTGGGCGTGCGCAGCACAATCATCGGCCACTTAGGGCGTGTGGTATCTCCCGTTTCCCTTGCATGTTTCTGGATTGCCTTGATTTCATCCATGACAGTATCCATCGTCTCTGCCATCTTGCGATGCATGGTCATCGGATCATCACCCTCGACAAAGTAAGGCTTCCAGCCGTAGCCCTTTAAAAGATCCTCCAGTTCCTCATGAGAGATCCTTGAGAGAATGGTCGGATTGGAAATCTTGTAACCGTTCAGATGCAGGATCGGAAGCACTGCACCGTCGCTGACCGGATTCAGGAACTTGTTGCTGTGCCAGGAGGTGGCCAGCGGTCCTGTTTCCGCCTCACCGTCTCCTACCACGCAGGCGGCAATCAGATCAGGATTATCAAAAACCGCGCCGAATGCATGTGCGATCGAGTATCCAAGTTCTCCGCCTTCATGGATGGAGCCCGGCGTTTCCGGTGCTACATGGCTTGAAATACCGCCCGGGAAGGAAAACTGCCTGCAGAGCTTCTGCATACCCTCGGTATTTTCTGAGATATTCGGATAGATCTCGCTGTAGCTGCCCTCAAGATAGGTGTTTGCGACAAAAAAGTTTCCGCCGTGGCCCGGACCGGAAATCAGGATCATATCCTGATCATATTTCTTTATGATGCGGTTCAGATGTACATATACAAAATTCTGTCCAGGAACAGTACCCCAGTGTCCGACAATCTTTTTCTTGATGTCATCCCATGTGAGCGGTTCCCGCAGCAATGGATTTTCCAGAAGATAAAGCTGTGCAGCCGCAAGATAGTTGGCAGCTCTCCAGTAGGCATTCATCTTCTGAAGCTCGTCCTCAGTTATTGCAGACTTTTTCATTGATAACCCCTTTCCTGATGCTTGTGAGTTTGTTTAATTTATATCAATCATTATACCTGTGTTTTTATCCGTTTTACAGCTTCTGCTGTATGATTTTCAGATTCTCTTGTCTGATTATCCGCTTATTTTTCCGTTCCGGGGGTCTGTTGTTCTGTGATCACCGTTAAATTCTGATCTCCCAGGAGCGCATAGCACCAGTTTGTGCTGCTTTCCACCCGGAGCCGGATAATATCTCCCTGCCTTTCCGCACTGGCATGCAGCACTGCTTTTCCCCTCAGATCCGTAACCGCGGTCTCTGCCGTGCAGCCGTCTGTCATTTCCGAGATGCAGAGCTTTACACCTTCCGCAAATTCATAGTCCGGCTTACAATCACAGGCACCTGTTGCAAGAATGCTGTTCGGACGCAGCATCAGCGGCAGTGAAAAATAATCATGCTTTTCCTTCTGCCAGCTGCCGCCTTCCTTTACATCCCCCGTAAGAATGTTGATCCACTTACCCTCCGGCAGATAGTATTCAACCTCACCGCTTGCCTTAAAGACCGGCGCTACGAGCAGAGAATCTCCCAGCATATACTGACGGTCCAGCGTCTCGCAGCTCTGCGACTATTTCCGCTATATATCATCTTCATCGGAAATGCTGGTCACCATGCAGGAAGAGTTTCATTCGACTGAACGCTACCTTGAATGCATGAAGCTGCGTTTTTCCGATGAATTGCATTATACCATGGATATCGGCCCAGGCTGTGAGGATCTCCGCATTCCTAAGCTTATCCTCCAGCCTCTTGTCGAAAATGCATTTAAATACGCCTTTAACACAACACCGCCATGGAAGCTGCATATTTTTTCGGAGGTACGGAACGGAAAATGGTCCATCACGGTAGAGGATAACGGCGGACAGCTGTCCTTTGAAAAGAGACAGGAGCTCCTTGGCGCATTCCGCAGTCTGGATACAAAAGAGGAGCTTAAATCCATGAAAATCGGCGGAATGGGTCTTAAAAACGTATATCTCCGCCTGAAGCTGTTATATAACGAGGAAGCTGTTTTTGAAATAGACAGCAGTGTTCCGCACCATACCAGCTTTACACTGGGCGGACCGGCGGAAAAAGAGGAGTGTTAAATGCACACAGATAAAAAATACAGCTATTTTGTAGCAGAGGATGAGCCTCTGATCAGGAAAAATCTGATTAAAAAAATCGAGGCCCTGCAGCTTCCGCTCATCCTTGCAGGCGAAGCTTCCAATGGTCTCGATGCTATTTCCATGAGTGATCAGAGCTGTCCGGATCTCGTGATCACTGATATCAAAATGCCGCAGTGTGACGGACTGCAGCTTGCAGATTACCTGCGCAGAAATCATCCCGGCATCAAAACCGTCATACTGAGTGGCTTTGATGATTTTTCCTATGCACAATCCGCGCTCAAATTCGGAGTACGCGATTATCTTTTAAAGCCTGTAAAGCCCGAGGAGCTCATGGAATCTCTGCGCAGCGTGCTGATCACGCTCGGTGCCGAGGCCGAGGCTCTGGAGCCTGCCGACAGTACAAGACTCGATCAGGAATCCATATACAAACTGCTGGTAGCCTATCTGCAGGAGCATTATCATCAGGATATCTCTCTCCAGGAGCTGGCAGACCATTTCGGATTTACGCAGGAATACCTTGGCAAGGTCTATAAAAAATATGCGAATGAAACCATGCTGAAATACATTACGCGCCTCCGTATGAACGAAGCCAAACGCCTGCTTCTCCAGAATCCGGAGATGGAAATCCAGAAAGTCGGCGAAATTGCAGGCTACCGGGACGGCTACTATTTCAGCCGTGCCTTCAAAGCCTATACCGGCATGCAGCCAAGCGAATATCGCAACATGAACAGAAATCCTTTCATTCCAGAGTAAAAATGCTGCATGCCGCATCGCCGTCGACCGTGATGTCTGTATACGGATGCCGCGGATATACTGACATGGTGATCGGTATCAGTCCGTCCTCTGCAAAAATTTCCACCAGTGATTTATCAAAATACAGTCTGATATCATATGCACCGTCTGTATAGCGCTGTACTTCCGCTATGCTGTTTTCCGGCAGGAGGAAATGCTCTTCAAAATCAGACCTTCCGGCCTTTGTACGGTCAGCGCGGATTCTGCCGTCTGTTACAGCCAGTACAAATTCTTCCGGCGGATCCGGCTGCATATCTCCGTTAAAAACGTCTGCTGCCGCACCGTTATTTCCGATCCGGATGCGAATGTCTCCCTTTCCGTGTATCTTAAGTCCGAAAGACTGCGTTTCAGGCTTTGTGTGTCCCGTAAAGCTGACAGCTGCTTTTTCAGACTCTGCGGTTCCGGCCGGCGTCAATGCAAGCCGGAGTCCCCTTGCAGTTCTCAGAAGTTCTGCCTCCGCAGCAAGCGACATCTGCCCGCGGTAGTCTCTCTCCGGCGTCTTATTGGCATAGGTCCAGTTGTCCGCCCAGCCAAGGAGCAGGCGTTTTTCCGTATCCATGAAGCTGACAGCCGCATAATAATCCATTCCGTAGTTCAGGAGCAGCGGTCCGGCAGCATTCTCCGTATCCGTAAAGGTTCTGCCGTCAAAGTCACCGATGAAGTACTGTGTCTGGTGGCCGGCCTCAGGCGTGTCCGGATTCGTAATCATACTGACGATCAGAATCCATTTTGTTATCTCCTCTCCGCCGTTCCGCAGCTTGAGCGGAAAGCAGTCCGGACACTCGGCAATGCCGGAAAGTCCGTGTCTGCCCATCAGAAACGCTCCTGTTTCCTCCCAGTCTGTCAGATTCCGGGAGTGATAGAACAGAACCCTGTCGTGTGCGGAAACCACAAGGCAGAAACCGTCTCCGTCCGGGCTGTAAAAGATCTTGGGATCGCGGAAATTCGGAATGCCCGGATTTTTAATAACCGGATTTCCTGCATACCCGGCAAAGTGCACATAGTCCGTACTGTATGAAAGGCTCTGAGATTCGGTGTGGTTTTCCAGGTTATGGCTTGTATAGATCGCAATTAACGCAGGTTTTTCTTTTGTACCGAGGCCGGATACATTGTTCCGGTCCAGTACACAGCAGCCGGAAAAGGCAACGCCCAGTTTATCCGGTTCAATTGCTGTCGGCAGATGGTGCCAGTGCAGGAGATCCCGGGAGACAGCGTGTCCCCAGTACATCGGCCCCCAGACTGCAGCGTAAGGGTTATTCTGATAAAACAGATGATACTGACCGTCTATCAGAATCATCCCGTTCGGATCATTCGTCCAGCTGTGCTCCGGTGTAAAATGGACTGCCGGTCTGTACATCTTTGCTGTTTCTGACTGTATGTTTGCTTTTGCCTGCATGATGCTCTCCTGTACTGTATAAAATGTCTGCAAAAGCCCTGCCCGCAGCGGACAGGGCCTTTTGCTCTGAATGTTCCCTGCTGAAAAAACCGGCAGCGGTCTCAGTT
Source organism: uncultured Lachnospiraceae bacterium (assembly GCA_964585695.1). Taxonomy (GTDB): domain Bacteria; phylum Bacillota; class Clostridia; order Lachnospirales; family Lachnospiraceae; genus Oribacterium. The sequence goes on along the minus strand of CAZPEW010000164.1, from coordinate 1,020 downwards.
ACTTTGCGTTTCTGTCATATGCACCCTGGTAGATGGAAACAAGGTCGTTTACACCTGCTGCTTCCAGCTCTGCCTTATATGCATTCCAGTTATCATCGGTCACGCCCTTTGTGATCCACTCATTGATGTATCTGTCCACAATATCCGAGATCGGCGGCTGTATCTGTGCAAGTCTGGAAAGTTCATCCGTTGTCATCAGTACCCTCGGTACCGGTGTAGTTTCGGACATGATGGCATCCTTGCCGTTGGTCTTCTGATTCTGAAGCAGCTGCACAGCATCAAATGCATAGCCTGCAACCTTATCATAATAATCATTCAGAACGATCATGGAACCTCTGCAGGTTGTGGAATTCACACGTGCCAGTCCGAAATTATCATAATCCGGATTAAGCGGCTTGTAATGCAGTGTGGTTTCATACCCCTTGAGGTACAGTTTCTCAACATAGAAAAGCGGCTTCCCTGAATTGACAATAACCGGATCTGTAAAGGATGCAAGCACCACATAGTACAGCGGATAGATAATAACAACCGCAAGGAGAATCATAACTGCAGTATTGAATATCCTGAAGCTCAGATTTCCTCTGGAAAGCTTCATTTTATGATGTGCCGCCGATTCTTTGTTTTTCATAACCGATTCCTCCCTTTCATCAGAATATACTGATATCACTGGTTTTCTTTGCAATCTGATTGGCAATGACCAGGATGATAAAGTTTACAACGGAATTCAGGAGACCGACTGCTGTTGCAAAACTGTACTGTGCTGTCTGCAGGCCGACCTTGTAAACATATGTGGAAATCAGTTCGCTTACCACCGTATTGGAGCCATTCTGCATCAGATAGGCTTTCTCATAGCCGACATTCATGATATTTCCGACCTGCAGGATAAACATGAGGATAACCGTAGGCATGATCATCGGAATATCGATGTAGCGGATTGTCTGCCACTTGCTCGCGCCGTCGAGCTCGGCAGCCTCGTGCTCCGCGTCGCCGTGCCGGAAGAACTTCCCGACGGCCGCTACC
>CAZPEW010000163.1:5351-5969 GCA_964585695.1 uncultured Lachnospiraceae bacterium | reverse complement strand
CGGAACATTCTGCCGAGGAGAAAAAGGTAAAGAAACCGTATGGGCAGATGACTTATATATGAGCCTGTCTTTCCTCACCCGCTACGGAGCGCTCCATAATAATAAGGAATGCATTGACTGCGCTGCCGAACAAGCTATCAGATTCGACAGTCTGCTGCTCGACAAAACCTCAGGATTGTACTATCACTGTTATTATAATGATACCCAACAACAAGGAGTGGCTCATTGGGGAAGAGCCAACGGGTGGACACTCATGGCTCAAGCCCTTCTTTTGGAATGCATGCCGGTCAATCATCCCCTCAGAAGCAAAGTCCTTGCGATATTCAAGAAACAGATTGACAATGTTGCCCGCTATCAATCGGCAAACGGTCTGTGGCACCAACTTCTTGACAAAAATGATTCTTATCTGGAGACCTCCTGCAGTGCCATGTTTGCATTTGCTGTTGCAAAAGGCGTGAATGAAAAATGGCTCAGCAAGGATTATTCCTCTATCTCTATAAAAGCATGGGAGGGAATCTGCTCCCTCATAACCGATGACGGACAAGTGAAAAATATCTGCATTGGCACAGGAATTTCCCGTGATTTACCTTTTTATTACCAGCGCCCCACTCCGCTCAA
>CAZPEW010000163.1:0-5341 GCA_964585695.1 uncultured Lachnospiraceae bacterium | reverse complement strand
TTTTATTCAATTTATAATGGTGATAGAACTTTTATTGCTATGAATAATTTTTTAATGAAATGTCTGCTGGCTGGCACTCTATGCCTGCTAACGCTTTTCGCAAATGCCGAAAAGCCATCCAATCCCGTCAAAGGGAAAGTTACTGATTCTTCCGGTGAAGCTCTTGTGGGAGTAAACATCCTGGTACAAGGAGCTTCAAAAAGTGGAACAATTACCGATGTTGACGGTAATTTCACTCTCAACACCCCGATGGGTTCAACTTTAGTCGTATCATACATTGGTTACGTAAGCCAGAAAGTCAAAGTAAACAGCACTTCCTTGAAAATCGTTATGCAAGAAGATTCAAAGATGCTCGATGAGGTGGTAGCCATCGGATATGGAACCATGAAAAGAAAAGACATCACAGGATCTGTAGGCTCTGTAGGGAACCAAGACCTTGTAGCCGTACCGGTTGCTTCTCCTGTTGAGGCTATGCAGGGGAAACTTGCAGGAGTCCGTGTGACAACTCCCGAAGGCAATCCGGATGCAGAGATCATCGTTCGTGTACGTGGCGGCGGTTCCATCACAAGAGACAACACACCTTTGTATATTGTGGACGGATTTCCGGTAAGCAGCATTTCGGATATTCCGAGTGCCGATATCGAATCCATTGATGTATTAAAGGACGCTTCTTCAACGGCCATCTACGGTTCAAGAGGATCAAACGGTATCGTGCTGGTTACGACCAAAAGCGGTAAATCCGGCAAAGTGCAGGTAAACTACAACGCTTACGTCGGCATGAAAAAAGCGGCAACCAAAATAAACACCTTAGGGGTTGAAGATTACCTGAAATGGCAATATGAAAACTTCGCCTTAGGCGGAAACCTCAATACTTTTACCAATCTTATCGGAACTTGGGATGCATTGCCTTCCATCGCAAAAACCATTCAGACTACCGACTGGCAAGATGAAGTTTACGGACGTACCGGCAACACATTCAGCCATAACCTCAGTTTGACAGGTGGCTCGGACAAACTGCGTTTTAACTTCGGATATGGACATATCAATGAGAAGGCTATTTTGGAGACATCCAAATTCCGCCGCGACAATCTAAGTCTGAAACTGAATTTCGATCCTAATGTAAAGACCAAACTTGAATTCTCCGTACGTTATGCACGCACCCAAGTTTTCGGTGACGGACAAAGTGATGCCACAGGAGACTCCAACTCCACGCCTTCGGGTTCCTTCGGTCGTATTCGACATTCCATCATACAGACTCCTTTGACATTGAACGGAACAGGCGATATCGTCCTTGATGACAACTCTGTAGATAGCGGTCTGGAAGACCCGATCACTGCTTTGAACGACAACTATAAGAAACGTCTGCGCCAGACTTTCAATATGAATGGCGCATTCACATGGAATGTATTCAAAAACTTCACGCTCCGTTCGGATGTAGGTTTGGATATTTACGACAATACTTTAAAGTATTTCTACGGCACATCGACATACGAATCACAAAACAACACACAGGCAAGCTACAAGAACATGCCTGTCACTCAAGACACAGATGTCAGCCGCCGTACTTTCCGCAACACCAATACGGCAACTTATGATTTCAAGAGCCTGATACCCAAAGACCACAATCTGAATGTCATGGTGGGAGAAGAGAATATCATAATTAAAGAAGAAAGGATTACTGCACGAGTAGAAGGCTTCCCCACATTCTATAATGCCGACATGGCTTTCAACTTCTCGGCACAAGGTACCCCAACAAAATATGATGATTACTTCTTCCCTGAAGATAAAATGGTATCATTCTTCGGCCGATTGAATTATGATTACAAAGGACGTTATCTGCTCACTTCGACCCTTCGTGCCGATGGTTCAAGCAAATTTGCAGAAGGAAATCGATGGGGCTACTTCCCGTCAGTGGCAGCCGCATGGCGCATTACAGAAGAAAAATGGATGGAAAGTACCAAGAGCTGGCTTAATAATCTGAAACTGCGTTTCAGCTACGGCGTCAGCGGTAACAACAATATCCCTTCCGGACAAACAACCAAGACATACTCCATGGCCCAAAGCAGTTGGCTGAATATTGCCAGTTCCTACTTGACTGCCGGGACAACCTTAAACAATAAGAATCTGAAATGGGAAACTACCCATTCTTTCAATATAGGTCTTGATTTCGGGCTATTTAACAACCGGTTGAACGGTTCTTTAGAAGTCTATAAAAACAATGTAAAGAACCTGTTGATGGAAATGCAGGTAGCCGGTTGCGGTTACAACACTCAATACCAGAATGTGGGAGAAACCGAAAACAAAGGTTTCGAAGTCACCTTGAATTATTCGGCCTTCAACAAAAAAGATTATGGTCTCGACTTTTCTTTTACTTTAGGTCATAATGTCAATAAGGTAAAGAGTCTCGGCAGTATGGAATCCTATACCAAAGCTTCCTATTGGGCAAGTACTGAAGTAGGTAGTGATTACATCATCAAACCGGGTCTTCCAGTAGGTTCCATTTATGGATATCACACTGATGGCCGTTATGAGACAAGTGATTTTTCCGGATACAGCAATGGAAAATGGATCTTGAAAGACGGTGTAGCCGATGATTCCGGCGTTGCCGGCACAGTACGTCCGGGAACATTGAAATTGAAAGATGTTACCGGTGACGGAGTAGTGAATGATGACGACAAAGAGGTTATCGGTGATGCCAATGCATGGGCTGTGGGAGGATTCAGCATCAACGGCCGCATAAAGGGATTTGACTTGCTGGCCAACTTTACCTACAGTATCGGAAACGATATTTACAACGCTGATAAAATAGATCAGACTTCCACACGAGGAAGCCAATGGAGAAACATGAAAGACATCATGGCTGCGGGCAAACGATGGACCAATATCGATACAAACGGAAACCTTGTGAACGATGCCGCATCTCTTGATGCACTCAATGCAAATACTACCATGTGGTCACCATACACAACCAAAGCCATCATTCATGATTGGGCTGTTGAAGACGGATCTTTCCTAAGACTGGCCGATTTGACTCTGGGTTATACTCTGCCTAAAAAACTTGTTAATAAAATCCATATAGAGAATCTCCGCTTCTATGCAACGGCATCCAATCTGTTCTGCCTGACCAATTACAGCGGAGCCGATCCTGAAGTAGACTGCAAACGCAACTATTTGATTTGTCCGGGTGTGGATTACTCGGCCTACCCAAAGAGTCGCCAATATGTTTTCGGTTTAAACTTAACTTTCTAAATTCCAAATAACTACAGATATGAAAAAAATATATACATATACATTAAGCTTTCTGATATCAAGCATGACTTTAACCTCATGTAACGATTATCTGAACACGGAAAGCAAATCGACATATTCCGACGACATAGTCTTTGCAAATGAGACCTTGGCAGAAGATGCAGTAATCAATATTTACAGTTTCTTTGCCCAGACCAATTCACACCGCGCCCGCTACATGCCTTACTACGGAATGAATACGGATGAGGAATACTACAATGACTTGAAAAGTCCTACCTCGGACGAGAAGACATCACTATGTTCTTATTCAGCGTTTGTAGCCAACGGATGGATGGGTTCAGGCAGCAGCTACAACGCCTATACTTGCTTCTTTAACGGCATAGAAGCTGCAAACTGTTGTATAGAAGGAATCAGAAAATACGGATCTCCTTCCACAAAGAATACGATGGGCTATCTATTGGGTGAAGCTCTGACTTTAAGAGCTCAATACTATTATGATTTAATACGAGGATGGGGAGATGTCCCCGCACGCTTTGAGCCGGTTTCTGAAAATACCGTTTATATGGCAAAAAGTGACAGGGATGTCATATACAAACAAATCATTTCCGACCTTACAGAGGCCGCCACTTATCTTCCATGGCCGGGAGCCTCAACGCGTACCTCAACTACCGAACGAGTAAACAAAGCTTACGCTCTTGGGCTGAAAGCCAGACTTATCTTAATGGCAAGCGGATACAGCGAGCGCCCCAAGGCTCTTGATGATGCATCCAACTATGAGATTCGTAAATCCAGTGATGCAGAACTTACCGGAACCACTTTATTGAAGGAAGCTTATACAGATTTGAAGAATATCATTGCAAATTCAGGATGCAAGCTCAATTCCACATATGAATCAATCTGGAACGAACTTGCACAGGATGTAGTTACATCCAATCGTGAATCCATATTCGAGATTCCTTTTGCAGCAGGCCGCGGACGTTTCTTCTACCATTTTGGCGTGTACCACAAAACAAGCAGCAGTCATATTTCAAAAAGCGGATATGGAGGACAGAACTGTGTAACTCCTACTCTTTTTTATGAATATGATTCCTCTGATACACGAAGAGATGTCAACTGCGTTCCCTATAAATGGAATAACGGAAGCTACTCCATGGCCGATTTAGGTTCAGGAGCTGCAGCACCCAGCTTCAATTTCGGGAAATATGACTATGAGCGTATGAACCGTCAGGTAACCAGCAATGATGACGGAGTAAACTTACCGGTACTGCGTTATGCCGATATTCTGCTGATGGCTTCTGAAATTGCCAACAGCCTTGGAGAACTTGATAATGCAAAGAGCTATCTGAAGCAAGTCCGTCAAAGAGCATTCAATCAAAGCGATTGGAACACGGAGGTTACCGAATATATGAATAAAATAACGTCACAAGACCAAATGCTCAGTGCCATCCAGAAAGAACGCATGCTTGAATTCCCTGGTGAAATGCTGCGGAAACAAGATTTGATACGATGGAACATTTTAGGAAAAAATGTAAAGGAGACTGTAACCAAGATGAAGGCACTGCGTGACCGTACAGATGATTATGCTGATGTTTCTAAAACGGTTTATACACGTACCGTAAATGGAAAGCTGGAAATATATGGACTGAATCACGGTGAAAACGGAACTCCTGAAGGCGAAGGATGGACAAAATTAGGTTATGACTTTATCACAACCGTGGTCAGAGACGACATGCTGAACAATTACTATGTAAATGATCCGGACAGTCGCCAGTATTGGCCGTTGTTCCAAACAGACCTAGATAGTTCGAATGGTTATCTGATCAATAACTATGGTTATAAATAATAAATACAATATGAAGATAAAGCACTTGTTACTACCGTTTCTTTCTTTCGGATTATTGGGTTCCGTATTGGCCAATCCCTCTTTCACAACCCAAAACAACACGATTGTATTTCAATCGAACAAAGGAAATTTACGAGTAGAACTATGTACAAACAATATGTTTCGCGTAACAAAAAGTACAGGGCCGTCTTTCCGGGAAAATGAATCCTGGATGGTGGTGAAATACAATTTCGACCGCGTAAATTATTC
>CAZPEW010000162.1:0-6006 GCA_964585695.1 uncultured Lachnospiraceae bacterium | reverse complement strand
AAAATAAAAGCATATTCAAGAGGGTTATTAAAGGAAGGTGTAAAAGAGTGGCCACAAAATCGAATAATATAGGCGGGCGGGGAGGCAAGAGACCTGGCGCCGGACGCAAGAAATCAGCTGTCTTAGAAAAAGCGCGGGCAGGAAATCCGGGAGGCAGGAAGCTGGAAGTGCTAGATATACCAGAACTTGAGGGCGTTGAAATGCCCAAACCTCACGATTTCCTATCTGCTGAACAAAGGGACGGGAGCGAACTGCAGGCCACGGAAATTTACAAAGAAACATGGGAGTGGCTCAAGAAAATAGGCTGCAGCGGTAAAGTATCACCGCAGCTCTTAGAGCGTTATGCCATGTGCAGCGCACGTTGGATTCAGACGGAAGAGATGACCAGTAAACTGGGTTTCCTTTCCAAGCATCCAACTACGGGCAAGCCAATACCTTCGCCCTTTATAAATATTGGGATTAACTACATGAACCAGGCCGTGAGGCTGTGGAACGAGATATTTCAGATTGTGAAAGAGAACTGCAGCACGGATTACAGTGATGCCGCGCCTCAGGACGATTTGATGGAACGGCTCTTAAGGGCCAGGGAGAGAAGATGAAATCAGAACTGCAGAAATTCATGAAAGACTTAAAAGCGGCAAGGAAATATATAAGCCGGCAGCAGCTATTGACCTTTAGGGGCCAAGCTCTGGCCGGCAATATTGTAGGGGCCAGAAAAGGCCTTACTAAGATAATGAGGAGGGAATAAGCGTGAAAATAGAAACCTATAAATTGTCAGATTTAAATCCGGCTAAATATAACCCAAGAAAAGAATTGAAGCCAGGGGATGCGGAGTATGAAAAGCTGAAGCGTTCTATACAGGAATTTGGTTATGTAGAACTGATTGTTGTGAATAAGGCTAATCATAATACTGTTATTTCAGGACATCAACGTTTGAGTGTTTTAAAGGACTTAGGTGTTGACGAAGTAGAGTGTGTTGTTGTTGAAATGAATGAACAGCAGGAAAAGGCACTGAATATTGCCATGAATAAAGTTTCCGGCGAATGGGACAAAGATAAGCTAATGCTTGTGATATCAGATTTGCAGGCTGCTGATTTTGATGTTTCTCTTACTGGTTTTGATGCTGCAGACCTGGATGCTCTTTATATGGATATGGAAAAGAGTGAGGCAAAAGACGATGGCTTTGATGTAGACAAGGCTTATGAGAAACCTCACTTCACAAAAGCAGGGGACCTTTGGTCATTGGGAAAGCACAAAGTGTTGTGCGGAGATTCTACCTTGCCGGAAAGCTATAAAAGAATGCTTGGTGATACTAAAGTAAATATGGTTCTGACAGACCTGCCATATTTTGTTTCGTATAAGGGGGCTGCTGGGACAATCAAAAATGATGACCTGGCTGATGAAGAGGCCTATGACTTCACTTTAAAATCCATGAAGTGCATGCATGAAAGCATGGCTGATGATGCCAGTATTTATGTGTTTCACGCTGATTCAAAGGGTCTTATCTTTAGACGAGCTTATGATGATGCAGGTTTTAAGCTTTCCAGCTGCTGTATTTGGGAGAAAGACAGCCTGGTGCTTGGACGTTCTCCATATCAGTGGATTTCCGAAAGCATACTTTTTGGTTGGCGCAAGGATGGACGGCATAAATGGTATGCAGGGAGAGCCGAAGTGAATGTATGGCACTTCCCGAAACCAAAGAAGAACACAGCTCATCCGACGGCAAAGCCTGTGCCACTGATGGCATACCCAATAGGTAATTCCACTCAGCGCAACGGCATTGTCTTAGATCCGTTTCTAGGTTCTGGGGCAACTCTTATAGCTTGCGAACAAACAGGTCGTATCTGTTATGGGATAGAGCTGGATACTAAATACATGGATGTTATCATTCGCAGATTCGCCCAGTACAGAAAAGGTGACTGGTCAGATGTCCGTTGCCTTCGTGATGGAAAGGAAATGACCTTGGAAGAAGTTGTTGAGTGCATGGATGAGCCAGTGGATATGGAAGACTTTGTTTCAGGTGTTGATGGGGCAAAAGCGAGCAAGGAGGCAGAGTGAAAATACTTCGGCAGCATAATTTTATAGATTTAACTGGAGAGAGATTTGGCTCATGGAAAGTTATTGGATTAGCCTATCAAAAGAAATGGAGATTATATTGGCAGTGCCTATGCGACTGCGGTAATAAACGTATCATACGAAGCGATGGATTGAAAAATGCAGGAGAAAATGGCTACTGCTCAAAATGCAAGTCTAAAAATTTAATCTTGAATATTTCAGAAATTAGTATTGATGTACACAAAAGCATTCGTCAAAGGGAAAATGGCTTATTCAAAAATACTATTATTGTAGATGGCAATATAGCATATGGATATACTTCAGATAAGAAGGTGTTTATTATCGACACAAAAAATGTTGATAAAGTTTCCAAGTACACTTGGCTAGTGAAAGGCAGAGGGTATGCTGCGGCAAATGTGAGAAACAAGGAAAGATATTTACATAGTTACATTTTAGAAAATAGTGCAGGAGGCAGGTTTGTTGATCATAAAAATTTAGATAAGCTTGATAACAGAGAAAGCAATCTTCGAGTGTGTACATTACAACAGAATGCATTTAATCAAGGAAAGCCATGCACAAATACTAGCGGAATGAAGGGCGTAGAAAAATTGCCTTCTGGTAAATGGCGTGCGAGGATTGGTTTCTGTAAAAACATTATTTCTCTTGGGGTGTATGCCGAGCCTGAAGATGCGGAGATGGCATACGATTTTGCTGCCACAGTTTTGTTTGGTGAATTTGCTCGAACAAATAATTATGGAAAAGCATTTTCTAGGTTAGGACCAACCACGCTGACTGCTCAAAAAATTCTTGATAAATTAATGCTTAAAATTGAGAATTTGAGATGGAGAAATAATGACATTCTTCAATCTGCTATAAGCAGAATAAAAATACTTATGGTAAAGAACAGTGTTAATACACCGGAACATAACGGTGTTTTTTTTATGCCAAGATTAATTAATGAATGGAAATAAAATTATTAAACATTGCAGATGGAGGCATGTAGGAAAAATGAAAAATAAGACGCTTACCCTCGGCAGCCTTTTTGACGGCTCCGGGGGTTTCCCTTTGGGAGGGCTGCTTTCCGGCATAATACCAATCTGGCAGTCGGAAATTGAGCCGTTCCCCATAAGGGTTACCACAAAGAGGATGCCGTTCATAAAGCATTACGGGGACATCTCGAAAATGAACGGAGCTGAGGTAGAGCCGGTAGACATCATAACATTCGGCTCTCCTTGCCAGGATATGTCTTTGGCAGGGAAGAGGGCGGGACTTGACGGTTCACGCTCAAGCCTTTTTTATGAGGCAATAAGAATCGTGAAAGAAATGAGGTGCAAGACAAATGGGAAATACCCAAGATACATCGTCTGGGAAAATGTCACGGGAGCGTTCTCCTCAAACAAAGGCGAAGACTTCCGGGCGGTCCTCGAGGCAGTCGCATCCGTCGCTGAGGAAGTTCCCAAGGTGCCTATGCCTGAGAAGGGTGGATGGCCATACGCTGATGTGCTCATGGGAGACGGATGGAGCATTGCGTACAGAACTTTTGACGCTCAATACTGGGGAGTCCCCCAGCGTAGACGCAGAATCTACCTTGTCGCAGATTTTGCAGGACAAAGTGCCAAGGAAATATTATTTGAGCCAGAAAGCATGTCAGGGGATACTGAACAGGGCAAGGAGCAGGGGAAAGAAACTGCCTGCCATACTGGAAGAAGCACTGACGGCACAAGCCGAGACGGATGCAAGGAGCTAGTGCTTAATGACCAGGGCGGGCAGAGGATGGATGTAACCGTGGGAGTTACACAGACTTTGCGGGCAACAGCCAATCATCCACCGCTAGTTTTTGAGAACCATGCCCAGGACTCAAGGTACACCGGGCCGTTAAATAAGTCACAGACTGTGCTTGCTACTTTCGGCACGGGAGGCAATAATCAGCCTTTCGTGGTTGAGAACTTTCGGTGCTTTGATGTGCGTTTCACTTCCTTGGGAACGCAGAACAAAAGGCACAACTGCTATGAGACAAAAACCGCAAGAACAATAGACACGGGAGGCAATGCCCCTGACTCTAATCAGGGTGGTGTTGCTGTCGTTTCTTTGCAGGGGTCTATGATTGGCCGGAGCGAAAAGAACGGGCCGCAGGGTGATGGGATAAACAAGGATGTGTCATTCACGCTTAACACTGTTGACCGCCACGCAGTGGTATATGCCCTTGACCGAGTGACCACAGACGGTAGCAAAAAGTTCAAAGGAACGATGGGAATAACCGAAAATGGCATTAACCCTACACTTATAGCAAGGGGACCGAGTTCTGTGGGAGTTCCTACCTATTCCATGACCACGGGCAGCTTTGCCCAGGTCAACAAGGAAAAGGCTCCCACGCTTGCAGCGAGGGACTATAAGGATGCTCCTATTGTTAATGCTGGGCAGAATCCCAGATATATAGTTCGTAGGCTTACTCCTACAGAGTGTGCAAGGCTGCAGGGATTCCCTGACAGCTGGTGCAGCGACCTTGGGACGGAAAATACTACAATGGATGAGCTGCGTTTTTGGTACAACGTTTTTGCTGATTACGGCAGGGTGATGGGGAAAAAGCCGAAGAGCCTTAAAGCTATAAAGACATGGCTTAAGAATCCTCATTCCGATAGTGCTGAATATAAAATGTGGGGTAACGGATTATGTCTTAATATCGTGGCTTTTATTTTACAAAGAATACAAGATATCTCACAGATATGACTTGATATTATGCACAGAATAAGTGATATATGTAGTACCAAAACAAAAGAGGAGGTACTGCAGAATGAGAATTAATTACAACGTAAAAGGAAATGAAAGGAAAGAATTAGTGAAGGCGGTCAGCGAGGTTTTGATTTGCAAGGCTAAGTACTTGGGAGCGCCGAGTTTTTCCTACGAAGTAGGCGGCTGCACAATTGACAGGAACGGGGCTGTTGAAACTCCTAAAGTTAGTGACTTCGCAATAAAGAGTTTCATTGAGGACTTGGCTGCGAAAGGATTTACTGCTGAACAGGAAACTGTAGAAGAAGCTGAAACGGGTGAGGAGCCGCAACAAATAGCCCTCACCATTCAGATGCCCAAGACGCTTTTCACACCAGAGGCAGTTGAAAACCTAAACAGAATACTTGAAGCCAAAGGAACATTGATTCAAAAAGCACTAGGTCTTGAGAAACTTCCTGAAGCGGTTGATGAGGGAGACAACATTTCCTTCCCATGGTTCAAGGTAGACCCGAAGGATGCGGATATGGTTGAAGCCTACGGTAAGCTGGTATGCGCTTTGTGCGACATGGCTAGCAAGCAAAAGCGGGTTACATCAAAAGAACAGCATCCTGCAAATCAACGTTACGCCTTCCGTTGCTTTTTATTGAGACTCGGATTTATAGGCCCTGATTGCAAGAAAGTCAGATCCACATTGTTAAAGAAACTAAGCGGTTCTTCAGCCTGGAAGGACGGTGCCAAACATGAGAATGCCTAACAGAGAGATTGTGGAACAGCTAAGAAAAGATTACCCCGTCGGGTGCAAGGTTAAATTGTTAAAAATGGAGGATGTTCAAGCACCTCCGATAGGTACCAAGGGAACTGTTGTAGGAGTGGATGATACCGGTTCCATAATGGTTGATTGGGATAGCGGCTCAGGCCTTAACGTTGTGTACGGAGAGGACTATTGCAAGGTCATTCCTGCGGTGGTCACCATCTGCTATGGCAAGAGGGAAGAGTGGGCAACGAGAAAGCAGGCTGAGGAAGAGTTCCTTGAGGCCATCATGGGAACAGAGGGTAGCGAGATGGAACGCTACACCACTGTCTACGCCAAGCTTAAGATGGGCTGCAAGGTGTGCAGCGACGAGGTGGGAAAATATGATGAATAAGGCTAAGGTAAGGGAACAGATACTCGCCATCCGTGCCACGGGCGAAACCAATATGTTTGACACCAATATGGTTCAGGTC
>CAZPEW010000161.1:0-6045 GCA_964585695.1 uncultured Lachnospiraceae bacterium | reverse complement strand
AATTCCGGAAAATCACAGCGGCAGGAGGATACGTGTAATGAAACAGCCGCCCTCCTGACGGAAATCCGCCATGCCCTGGTGTGCCCGGACGACAGAAAGGACACTGCGAATGCCGGTGCCGCCGCCTGCTCTCCCGGACTGCGGTATTCCATTGGAAAAGCGCACTGTCCGGGGTACTGTATTCCGTACCTCCAGGAGAAATGCGGCACCTTTTTCCGTTCCCTCGACCCTGCCGGTAACCGTAATAAAAGCACCATCTGTTTCCCTGCCTGCAGAAGTCTGCCCCGAAACCGGTCCGGAAACCTGCCGCGGAGCCGGCACAGAAATACGGCTCAAAGCCGGTTCGGAAGCCTCTCCGGCAGCCTGCAGAGCATTCTCGAGGATATTGCTCAGAAGTCCGCCGAATTCCGGGGCACGCAGCGGCAGCTCTTCCGGGATATCAGCCGACACACGGAAAGAGACCTTCCTTTCGCCGGCACGACGCTCATAAATCCTGAACAAAGCATTCGCGGCGGTATTGCTGCAGTACTCCTGCAGCGCACCTCCGGCAAGCGACTGTCCGGCTTCTCTCAGATAGGCACGTGCCGCATCCGTATTGCCGGCATCCAGATATTCGAGAAGCAGAGCATTGTGATGACGCAGGTCATGGCGGCTCTGCTTTGCCAGGGCAATATAATCCTGATAGGATGCAATTTCCGTTTCCAGAAGCCTTAGCTTGTTCTCGTCGTCTTTCAGGCGGCTGATCTCCCGGAGATTGCAGTAAAAAATATACAAATACATGAAATAGCCTGTGCAGATCCCGATCATCAGTATGGAACTGAAAACCGGATGCATGGCAAAATTCTGCGCCGGATAAACCGGAATAATATTGGCGAGCACATAAGCAAGAAACGGAAGCAGAATCAGGAGCGGCTGGCGCGCCGGCGTGTGATCTGCAATATAGCGCAGCGGCTTTGCAAAGAAGCACATGGCAATCCGGAAAAACAGGAGACAGAACAGCAGAAGGACCGCATCAAAAAGTCTGTACGGAAAGTTGGTCAGCGTGCGCAGCATATTCACAAACACGGACACTGCCAGAACAAAGCAGCTTTGCGTAAGCTGCAGGAAAATCGTTTTTTCCGCCGTATCACTGCTGAAAATCAGGACAGACATGCATCCGAGCAGCATAACCGCCGCTGCTATGTGCGTGTATTCGCCGTAACCCATCAGAAACATCAAAAACCCCGGCACAAAAAGGAGATAGACTGTATACACGGAAATCCCCAGCACAAGCCTCCGCCTGCTGCGGTATCCGAGGCCGAAGGCGCGGAACAGCATGGAAAAAATGACCGGAATATAAAATTTAAGCAGATAAACCAGAAGTTCTGAAAGCTGCATCGGCAGTTCCTCACTGTGTTTTTTTCTCAAAACGATAGGTCATATAGCCAGTCTGCAGTTCACGGAACATACCGCGTGGTATCGGAATCCCGGTCCCGTTTTTCAAAAGAATGCTTCTTGTCCGGATGGTCCGGATCGCATCCTGGTTTACGAGGAATCCCTTGTAAGGGTTGATAAACTGCCCCGGCAGAAGCAGTTCGAGATCGGCCTGCACCCTCGCGAGCGAGCGTCTTGATTCCAGAAGTATTCTGCTGCAGCCGTTTATGTCCGTAAGATGCACGGTCAAAAGATGTCCTCTTGACTCAATATAGAGGATCTCGTCGGCATCCGCCATCTGCAGCTCACCGCCCTCTCCGCGGAAACTGACTGTCCTGGCCTGCCGTTCCTTAAAAACACTGCATGCCCGGTCCATGGCTTCCCGGAATGCTGCTGCCGTATAAGGCTTGATCAGGTAGTGCGCGGCTTTTAGTGCGAATGCATCTACCGCATATTCATCGGAGGTAGTGAGGAAAATGATCTCCGTCCGGTACTGCCGCAATCGGATCTCTCTTGCAACATCCGTCCCGGAAATCCCCGGCATGCAGATATCCAGAAGCAGGATATCAAAGCTGCCGTTTTTTTCCAGCCAGGAAAGAAGCTCCAGCGGACTTAAGAAACTCCGGAACTCTGCCTCCCTCTCCGGATGGACAGCAAAATAAGACTGCGCATCATTTAGAATGGCACGCAGCTGTTCCGGCCTGTCGTCGCAAATGGCAAGCTGCAGCATAACTTTTCCTCCGCTTTTAAATCTGTGTGATTCTTTCCTGCCGCAGCAGAAAAGTGAAATACAAAATGATCACAGTGTCAAAAACATAATACGAAGTATGTCTTTTGACACTGTGATCATATAATATCATATTTCCTGTAACACCGGCAAGCACCGACGACCGTACTGCCTTACATACAGATTTCCTGTTTTTCTTTTTTTTAAATACCCTCGTTACCTGCCTTTCTGCTTCCCGATGTGCGGATTCTCCGGCTGCTTCCGCTCCGGTGTACGCGGCACCAGCGACTCCCTCATTTCTCTTTCTCTCTGATGGGAGGCTGTTCTGCCTGTTTCCGCAGTTTCTTCGTCCTCTGCCTCAAGATCATCAATACTGGTTCTTTCTCTGGTCCTGTCAGATATCTTTTCCGGTGCCTTCCCTTTTATGCCGGCGGCTCTCTCTGCAGCCTTTTCCGCCTCCTTCCGATGTTCGGTCTGTGTAAATTCCGCCAAGACTGCTCTCTGGCTCATTTCTTCTCTTATATGCAGCTGATCATTATCATATTCCACCTGCAGCCTTTGCTCTTCCGGCCGACTGAGATCATTATAGTAATCAAACTTATGCCCCCGGAAATTTCCGATCTCATCCCCCCGCGCTGCTGCTACACCCTCAAGCACCGACCGGATTGCTTCTTTCCCGCTCTCTCTGTTTTCTTTGCTGTCTACTCCATACGGTGTAAGCTGGAGGGTGTCGCCGGTCAGCTCCATAAGACCTAACTGAGCCCGGTTTGATCCAAGCGCCTCGTAAATTCTGCACGCTCCGGAGAATTTCATATAATCGTCATCACTGATTTTCGTATAGTAGGCTTTGCGCAAGGCAGTTCTGTCTTCATGAAGCTTCTGGGTACGCGTGAGCTGGTCGGCATATCGTTTATTTTCCTGATTGATCCTGTCCTGCCGGTCTTTATCGCTCAGACTTTTATTCTGCATGATCTCCTCAATGTTTGCCTGGAATCTGACAGTATCTGCCTTCATCTTGTCTTCCAGCGTCATTGGTTTATCATTCGTACCACACATATATTCCGCTATTTCCGGATCCGGTTTATGCAGATCCAGATGATCATAGCTTCCAAACAGTTTATAAGATGAAATCTGCCGGAGTTCACGGACATTCTGACCGAAAGCATGAAGGAAAGGGATCGTATTTACAGCCGCTTCCACAGGATTCTTTTCAAGATAGTTCCGGAACTCCTCATCCGGTTTTTCCGGGTTAAATCCGGCAAGGTTCTTAAGCACCGGCTTTATTTTACAGTTTGCATACGCCTTTTGTGCCTCAGCTATAAAGATGCCGAATTTCTCCGGTGTTTCTGCAGCCTCGTGTACCTTTATTATTGCCTCCAGCCGCATTTTATTCGTAACAACTGTACTGTTGTAATTCAACACCTCCTCAACCGGCTTCCCCTCCATCAGAAGCTGCGCATTAACCAAGGAATGAAATGTCGTCGGACGATTGAAATTTGATTCCGACCCAATAACATCAGCAATGTGCTGAAATGTCTCATCCCGTGTTATTCCCTGCTCCTGTATCTCCGCCTGTATCGGTGTCTGATTCGTGATCTCTGCAAAACGGCTGATGTTTTCATTGAGACGGTTCTTAATTGGCTTATGTTTTTTGTATGCTGCAAGTTTCTCCGCCGCATTTATGCCCTGCTGACGCATGAGACCTCTGTGTACATCTGCAGCAGCTTTCCGATCCTCCGGCGACCTATGCAGATCGGTATAATATGGAAAAAATTCTCCATCAGTTGTTCCGAGGACACCATTCTGCCGGATCACATTGCTGACAAGCTCCTGATAGGCATTCGCCGACTGCGCTGCAAGTTCCATCTCTGATCGATCTCCATCCGGCTTCATGCCCTGATTTACAAAGTGGAAATACTCCTGCATCCTGTCATCAAGACTTCCAATTTTGCAAGATTTAAGGATATTCTGCGTTTTCTGCATTTTATCCCACTCAGCCTCCCCGATGCCCGCAGCAACGCGCTTGCAGAACTCCAGATGATCCGGCGTGAATGCCTCCTCTTTATTACCTTTTTGTTCTCCGTTCATTTCTGCCAGAAGTGACAGCTGCTCCTCCGTAGGACATTTTGTTTCCGTTACCGGGTATCCAGGCATGCTATGACTGATGAGCTGGATAAGCTCCTGGTGCATACCGCTCAGGGATGTCATCACCGGCTGCGCAATGCGTACAACAAGCTCTGGATTTTTGGTATTCAGTTCCCTGATATCCGCGGCAGTGACCAGCTCCGATTCCTCTATTCCGGCGGTTCCCGCCGGATAAAGCATCTGATTCATCCTGTTGGCGATCATTTCTGTGACATCGATGGCATTAAACTGCCGGACAGCCGCCGCGATCAAATCTCCGCACTGCTGCCCATTCTCTTTCCTCATTGTTTCCTTAAGACGTATGCACGCGCTGCGTCTTTCCTCTTGGGTGCAGTTTACACTTTCCGGGTTCAGGATATCCTCAATGTGTTTTCCCTCCTGAAGAAGCTCTGTTGTATACAGCATATTCGTAACGGAAGGCCGCGCATTTGCTGTATGATAGGTGCTCAACCGATACAGGTTACTGAAACCCTCGTCTGCTTGCATAATGTTTGCAACGCGAGCCAGATACATTGCCCGCGTTTCATGTTCTGCTGCAGGCTTGTCATCCTGTCCCTCAGGAGAGGCTGCAGGCTGCATCTGCAGACCATCCAGCACCAGGTTGTCAAATTCTTCCCTGCGCCATTGTGACACATTCACAATTCCTTTTTCCATTGCCTGAAAGCTTTTGTTTTCCTCCTGCTGCAGCTGTTCCTGCAGTTTCTCCAGCTTTTCCTTCGTAAATTCCATCTCTGCCCTCCGGTTTTCATTTAAGTTTTCATAATTCTGCTGCCGAACTGTAAATATATTCTATAAAAATTATATATTCCGCCATAAAATAAACAATGCAGCCGGATTCAAATGCACCGCAGATGTAATGAAAATCAGAAAAACCGGTTTTGCTTTCTGTCAGGAGACATCAGTTAAAAAGTGCTGTGGAGAGATAGCGGTCGCCACTGTCCGGGAGGAGCGCAACGATGTTCTTTCCCTTATACTCCGGGCGCCTGCCAAGCTGGATGGCTGCCCATACCGCTGCACCGGAGGAAATGCCGACCAGAACTCCCTCAAGGCGTCCGATCTCCTTGCCGACTGCGAATGCATCTTCATTCGCAACGGTAATAATCTCATCATAAATTCCGGTATCCAGCACGGCAGGAACAAATCCGGCGCCGATACCCTGGATCTTGTGCGGACCGGCTGTTCCCTTGCTGAGAACCGGTGATGCGGCAGGCTCTACGGCAACAATTCTTACATCCGGATTCTGTTCTTTTAAGTAGGCACCTACACCGGTGATTGTGCCGCCGGTTCCGATACCTGCGATAAAGACATCCACCTTACCGTCTGTATCCTCCCAGATCTCCGGTCCGGTTGTTGCTTTATGAACAGCAGGATTTGCCGGATTTACAAACTGCCCGGGGATAAAGCTGTCAGGTGTTTCCTTTGCAAGCTCATCTGCCTTTGCTATGGCACCCTTCATCCCTTTTGCGCCATCTGTCAGCACAAGCTCTGCGCCGTAAGCCTTCATCAGCTGTCTCCGCTCTGCAGACATCGTCTCCGGCATTACAATAATGATATGGTAGCCACGCGCTGCGGCAACCGATGCAAGACCGATACCGGTGTTTCCGGAGGTTGGCTCGATGATCACCGAGCCCGGCTTCAAAAGTCCGCGCTTCTCAGCATCATCAATCATGCCCTTTGCGATCCTGTCCTTTACAGAACCCGCCGGATTAAAATATTCCAGCTTTCCAAGGATGTGCGCCCCGATGCTGTTTTCCTTCTCA
>CAZPEW010000160.1:0-6056 GCA_964585695.1 uncultured Lachnospiraceae bacterium | reverse complement strand
CTCTGGTTCGGCGGTTTCCAGGCACTGATGCCGCTGATCGGATATTATCTCGGTACTATTTTTGTTTCCTATATCCAGATGATCGATCACTGGATTGCCTTTATCCTGCTTTCCATCATCGGCTTCAACATGGTCCGCGAGGGGATGTCCTCCGCAGAAGAGGAATGCGGTGCGGATCTTTCCACCCGTACGATGCTGATGCTGGCAATAGCAACCTCCATTGATGCTCTTGCTGTCGGTGTAACCTTTGCCTTCCTCAAGGTCCAGATCTTTATTGCCGTCGGCTTTATCGGACTCTGCACCTTTGCCTTCTCTTTTGCCGGCGTATTCATCGGAAATCTCTTTGGCTCCCGCTTCAAGAACAAGGCGCAGATTGCCGGCGGTGCAATTCTCATCCTGATGGGCATCAAGATCCTCGTGCAGCACCTGCTCGGGATGTGATCTGGTTATATATAATTTATCATTTTTGGTAATTTTAATATCATCAGCCGGTGCTATAATTCCCCTAAAGAAAAAAGGGAGGCACTCATATGAGAAATTCAAAAACCTATAAGCTGGCACTGACAGCACTCTTTGCTGCACTGTCCTACGTTGTTTTTACATTCCTGCAGTTTAAAATTGCACTTCCGGGCGGAGATGCAACCTCTATTCATTTCGGAAATGCTGTTGTTGTCCTCGGCGCTCTGATTATCGGCGGCCCTCTCGGCGGCATCGGCGGTGCAATCGGTATGACCATCGGCGATCTGCTGGATCCGGTCTATGTGATTTATGCACCAAAAACTTTTCTTCTGAAGCTCTGCATCGGTCTGATCACAGGTCTGGTTGCCCATAAAATGGGTAAAATCACCTATTCCTCTGATCATAAGCACATCATGAAATGGACACTGATCGCAGCTGTTTCCGGCCTGCTCTTTAATGTAATCTTTGATCCGCTGATCGGCTACTTCTATAAGCTGCTCATCCTCGGAAAACCGGCTGCAGAAATTTCCCTTGCCTGGAACATCGGTGCCACTTCCATCAACGCCGTGACTTCCACCATCGCTTCTGTCATCATCTACCGTGCGCTGTACCCGGTACTCCGTAAGTCCGGTCTTGCTCTGAAGTGCAATATGTAATAACTGCAGGCCTGTGTATATAACGGGTCCTGCGTCATGCAGCAGACCATGTGTCATACAGCAGGATCTGCGTCATGCAATCAGAAAAGCCATACCGCACCGCACAGAAATGCGGTCTGCCGTATGGCTCTTTTTATGCCGAAATTTACTTTTTACTCCGGGAAAGCCGTCAAAGCACCTCCTGCCGCCGCCAGAAACGGACCGCCTGCTCCATCCAGCCTTCCGCATCTGTACCGACTCCGAGTCCGAAGCTGTGCCCGCCCTTTTCCGGCAGATGTGTCTCATGCGGAATCTGATGTTCTGTCAAAAGCTTCTCCAGTGCAATACTGCTTTCAACCGGTACAGTCCGGTCATCTCTGCAGTGGATATTGTAAACCGGCGGATAATCTGCATCTATCTGGCATTCCAGACTGTAGCGCCTGATGTCATTCGCGGTAAATTGCTCGCCGCCGATCCTCGCAAGGAATTTTGCCGCTTCGGCTGCTGTTTTCTGATCACCTGTCTGCAGTGCTTCTGCATATCCATTATAAAACAGATCCGCAATTGCCGCCGGATAGGTCATAAGCAGCGCCCCGGGCTTCGGAAGTCCGTAATGCGCATAGCCCTCCTGCTTCGTCCCCCATTCTGCAATGAGATGCCCGCCCGCAGAAGCACCGGTCAGCGCATAGCCTGCCGGATCTGTCCGGAGTTCCGTCCGGTGTCTGTCCACATAGCGGACAGCTGCCGCAAGATCCGCAAGCGGCTCCGGAAACAGTCCGGCCTTACCTGTGCGGTATATCAGGATAAAGGCGTTGTATCCCAGCTGATTCAGGCGGTCGGCAAGCGGAAAGCCTTCAACAAGCGTCCATTCGCGATTATATCCCCCGCCCGGACAGATCATGACATAAGGCTTGCCAGGATGCACATTGTACCGGATCAGGCAGACTCCCTGCAGCGCGGCATTCTCTCTTATTTCATTCTCCGGATAGACCGGAACCGTAATCTGTTCCGCTGCCGCAAGAGATGCTGTGTATCGGAGTGCATGAACCAGCTGCCCTTTCCGTTCGCCGTAGTCAGAGAGCCTCGAATGCAGTTTTTCCGCATCCATATTGGTAAAAATCAGATCCTTTACCTGCGAGAATTCCGGTGCAGCGCAGAGCTCTGCGATCGTTGTGCTTTCTGTAATCCGCTCCAGCATCATTTCCTCCATCTAAAGTTTCCCTGGCATCTTTACTGTTTTTCCATGATATCTGCACAAACAGGCTTGAATCGGATTTCCTCTCTCCAGGCCTGTTCGGCCCCGCTTAATCCTGCTTAGAACCTGTTTATTGACTGTCTTTCCCTCAGCCGGCCAGGACATCCTTGGTGGCGATAACGGCCACACCGGTTCCGGCTGCATCCTGGATGACGACATCTCCGATATGGACCGGTGCTTTAAGACTGACCGCACGGATCTCTTTCATGATGTCAAAAATCTTTCCCTTAGGGATATCGGATGCTGTCTTGACAGAAACACGGGCAATCTCTCCATCCTCAACCGGCACGGAGGAAGTAACGATCCTGGTCGGATTGGTTACCTCTTTCTCGCCATACTTTGCGCCTCTCGGGCAGGTATTTCCGGTGACCGTAATCTTTTCTCCGTCCATGGTCACGGTCAGCTGGCACCCCATCGGGCACTGTATACATGTTAATTCTCTTTTTTCCATGACTCAGTCCTCCACACAGATTCTGATTCTGGCCACTGCAGGACAATCACTGAAGCTTTCCCTGGTCAGGATTACCTGCTCCATTTCACCCGGAGCCATGACACGTTTTCTGGTCTTCCGGATCTGCCGGTCATCATAATAAACTGCAATGCTCTTATCTTTATAGACATCTCCCACACGGAAACGGACAACCACCTTGTCATCCATATGCGCAATATCCAGTTTCTGCGGAACGGTATAGCGTACGCCGCCCTCTCCGGAAAGCTCTGTCTGGACGCTTCCCCTGCGGGCATGCATATCCCGCAGGAAATCCGCTGCATTGCGGCCTGCGCGCTCTGCTTCCTCGGAAACAAAGTCTACAAGATCATGCACATGCAGTACATTGCCGCATGCAAAGACACCCGGCACTGAGGTCTGCAGACTGTCATCCACCTGCGGTCCGGAGGTCACACGGTCCAGCGCAACGCCGGCACTCTTGCTCAGCTCATTCTCCGGAATCAGTCCGCAGGAAAGCAGCAGCGTATCGCAGCTGTAATACTCCTCGGTTCCCGGAACCGGTCTCCTGTCCGGTCCGACTGCCGCAATGGTGATACCCTCCACTCTCTCCTTGCCGTGCACCTGCACTACGGTATGGCTCAGCTTCAGCGGAATCCCGTAATCATCCAGACACTGCACGATGTTTCTCTTCAGTCCGCCTGAATACGGCAGAAGCTCTGCCACAACCTTGACCTTTGCACCCTCAAGTGTCATACGCCTTGCCATGATCAGTCCGATATCGCCGGAACCGAGGATAACAGCCTCTTTGCCGACCATATATCCCTCAATGTTCATAAGACGCTGCGCCGTACCGGCGGTATAGATTCCTGCCGGCCGGAAGCCGGGCAGATTCAGGGCCCCTCTCGGACGCTCTCTGCAGCCCATGGCGAGGATCACAGCGCCTGCCTTGACTGTAACTGCGCCTTCTTTTTTATTGATATAGGTCACCTCGCGGTTCTCTGAAATATCTGCCGCAATGGTATCCAGCTTATACGGGATTTCCTCTTTAAGCACTGCCTTTTCAAAACGGGCCGCATATTCCGGACCGGTCAGCTCCTCCTTAAAGGTATGGAGGCCGAAGCCGTTGTGGATGCACTGGTTCAGGATGCCTCCCAGCCGTACGTCTCTTTCCAGGATCAGGATATCCTCCACGCCTGCCTCTCTCGCAGCCTTTGCAGCCGCCAGTCCGGCAGGCCCGCCGCCGATGATTACAATGTCATGATATGTCATTTCCTTATCCTCCCTTATCCACGGATCAGCGCAGAGCCTGGTCTGTTCTTCGTCACCTGTTCCATCGGAATATGAAGCTCCCTGGAGAGGATCTCCATCGTCCGAGGCGTGCAGAAGCCTGCCTGGCATCTGCCCATGCCCTGTCTCACTCTCCGCTTGACGCCGTCAAGAGAAACAGCTCCCAGCGTACGGTGGATGGCATCGAGGATTTCACCCTCGGATATGTTCTCACAGCGGCAGACAATCGTGCCATATTCCGGACGCTTCCTGATCAGCGCATTCCGCTCTGCCATCGGAAGCTTTGCAAGCTCGACAAATCCCTTCCGTTCTGCCCTGAAGTCTTTTTTCTTCTCTGCGCCGAGCTTCCTTACGATCATCTCTGCCGCATATTCCCCGATTGCAGGTGCACTGGAAAGTCCCGGCGACTCGATACCGGCCGCATCAATGAAATTCTCTGCACCGGCTGCCTCCCCGATGATAAAGTCATCATTCTTTTCATGCGCACGGAGTCCGGCGAATGAAGTGATGGTCAGACGGTACGGAAGCCCCGGTACACTCTGGCAGGCTCTCTTTTTGATATCCTCAAGTCCTGCTGCCGTGGTTTCATTGTCCTCCTTGTCCGGGAGATCAACAGCATTCGGACCGACCAGAAGATTCCCGTGTACGGTCGGTGTAACCAGGACACCCTTGCCGAGCTCATTCGGAAGCTGGAAAATCGTATGATTTACCAGCGTACCGGCTTCCTTGTCCATCAGCACATATTCACCGCGCCGGGGCACAATTTCCATCTTTTCTGCAGAAACCATGTTGTGGAAACGGTCTGCATAAACGCCGGCTGCATTGACAACCGCCCTTGTGCGGATATCCCCATGGTCAGTTTTAAGGCACCATCCCTCTTCCGTCTTCCGGATGTCGGAAACCTCGGTCAGGAAACGGAATTCCACACCGTTATCGGCCGCATTCTCCGCAAGTGCAATGGTCAGATTGAACGGACACACGATGCCGCCGGTCGGAACAAGCAGCGCGGAATCCACCTCCTGCGAGAGCGCCGGTTCGAGCTGTCTTGCCTCTGTTCCGGAAATGATTCTAAGCTCCTTTACACCGTTCTCGATTCCTCTCTCATAAAGAGCCTGCAGCTTCGGACGGTCCTCCGCATGGAAGCAGAGCACCATGGAACCGTTCTGACGGTACGGGAAATCCAGCGTACGGGAGAGCTCCTTTATAAGTGCGGCGCCGCGGACATTCAGCTTTGCCTTAAGCGTACCCGGCATGGCATCATATCCTGCATGCACGATGGCGCTGTTTGCCTTGGAGGTTCCGGAGCAGACATCCTCCTCTTTTTCCACAACCAGCACACGGAGTGCATATCTGGAAAGCTCCCTTGCAATCGCAGCACCGGTGACGCCGGCCCCGATAATCGTTACATCTACGTCATTCATCCTTACTTTTCCTCCCCATCTTCATTCAGAGATGCCCAGTACAGCGCACACTTTACGGCGCGGTCCCAGCCCTTTATAAGCTTTTCTCTCTTCTTTCCGTCAATCTCAGGAATGAATTCCTTGTTCCTGAGCCAGTTGTCGCGGATCTCGGACTTGTTTTTCCAGAAACCGACTGCAAGTCCTGCAAGATATGCGGCTCCCAGCGCTGTCGTCTCAATGCACTGCGGACGCTCAATCTTTACATTCGATATATCTGACTGGAACTGCATCAGGAAATTGTTGGCACTGGCACCGCCGTCTACCTTTAAAGTCCGGATGTCCAGCCCGGATTCCTCCTTCATGGACCGGAGGAGATCATTCGCCTGATAGGCAAGAGACTCCACCACTGCACGGACAAAATGTTCCTTGCTTGCGCCTCTGGTAAGTCCTACAATGGTCCCCCTTGCGTACTGGTTCCAGTACGGTGCGCCGATACCTGTAAAAGCCGGAACCAGATAAACCCCATTGGTGTCCTCGACACAGGTACAGTATTCCTCTGACTGCGGCGTACT
>CAZPEW010000159.1:2838-6094 GCA_964585695.1 uncultured Lachnospiraceae bacterium | reverse complement strand
AATTCACCGTAAAATTGGTAAGTACTGCCGCAATGCCGCCATACAGCGGGATTTTGACTCTTTCCGTCGACCGCAGCAGTGCACTCATCGCCATGGCAGCAATCTGGAGCGGATAGGAAAAACCGACAATCTTAAGATACTCCACACCGATTGCCCTGATTTCCTCATTATCCGTATAAATACTCATGCAGAAATACGGAAAGAGGATTGCGATGACAGCATAGGTAAGACCGACCACAGACATGAATGAAAATGTCAGTCCGTAAGCGCGGTCAATACCGTCCCGGTCACGTGCACCCCAGTACTGTGCAAAAAAGAGCATGCCTCCGCCCACAAATCCCCAGTAGCAGGAAAACATCAGTGAGGAAAACTGTGCACACAGTCCTACCGCACCGACGGCCTTTGAGCCGATTGAAGCAAGCATGATGGTATCCACCATGCTTCCTGTTGTAGTGAGCAGATTCTGCAGTGCAACCGGAATTGCAATAATCAGAATGCTCCTGACAAATGCCTTCATGTCAAAGGCTTTTATATTTTGTTCCATATGACCATCCTTTACGCAGTATAATGCAGCAGATTATTTCTCATTGACAAGCTTTCCGGTCATATGATCTATGTTCATTTCCAGAAGCTGTACGCGCGAAATCCCCTTACGCACTTCTTCCTCTGCTTCTTCCTGTGTCGGATAATACTTCTCTGCAATCCGCAGAAGAATTCTCTCCGTTTCCTCTGATACGTCAAGCATCCGGACCTTTCCGAAAATCACAATGCTCCGGATGTCCAGTGCCCAGTCCCCCTCCTTGCGTTTTCCCTGATCCATCACGCAGAAGGATACCCGGTTATCCTCTGCAATTGCATCCAGTTTATGCCCCTCTTTTGCACAGTGGAAATAAAGCTTTCCGTCCATATAAACATAGTTCAGCGGAAATGCATACGGATAGCCGTCCTCTCCGTGTACAGCCATCACACCTCTCGGCTGCTCCTGCAGCACAGCTTCACATTCTTCCGGCGGCAGCTCCTGCCTGAATCTCCTCATTTTACGAAACATTTTATGCCAGCTCCCCTCTGAATTTGTCTGGATTGTAACACAGGCCTACAGGCATTGCAAGAATACCTCCTTGACTTTTCATTTCAAATGGTTATGATATAAAAAATAAAGCAAAGGCGCTCGAGAGCACATCTCTCCGGCGCCTTTGCTTTATTTTTACCTTGCGCACGCCGATCGGAACAGACAAGCCTGCCGCAGGCAGGAATCCGGCGGAATGCTGCATTCTTACTGCCCATTGAAGGAGGTTCCATTATGAGTACGATGAAAAAAGTTTCCGGAGTCCGGAAAAAGCTGCAGCTGGACGCACACAGGCAGATCATCACTGCCGCAGCAGCGGCTGCTGCAGTATTGCTGATGAGCACCCCGGCGCTTGCTGCGGCCGCAGATCCGACCGGCGGATCCTATGCTGCGAATGTCGCAGCCGCATCACTGCAGGATGCCGCGCAGATGGCCGGCAAGGCCTTTACCGGCTCCAACCTGATCTGGATTATGATCTGCGGCTTCATGGTCTTTTTCTTCCAGTGCGGGTTTGCAATGGTAGAAACCGGTTTCTGCCGCGGTAAAAATGCAGCACATACCATGACGATGAATTTTATGGTTTTCCTGGTCGGCGCCGTCGGCTTTTTCCTGACCGGCTTTGCTTTCCAGATGGGCGGATTCGGCGCAGTACCCACACTTGGCCAGACCAGTGCGGTGCTGAACGGCGAGCTGTCCATCCCCGGCCTCGGCGGTATCATCGGTACAAAAGGTTTCTGCCTCAGCGGCACCTATGATGTCAGTGCCTATGCTCTGTTCTTTTTCCAAATGGTGTTTATGGATACAACCGTAACGATTCCTACCGGCTCCATGGCCGAACGTATCAAATACTCGGCGGTCGTCATCACTTCTTTCTTTATCTCCATGATCTTTTATCCGGTCTTTGCCAACTGGGTATGGGGCGGCGGCTGGCTGTCACAGCTTGGCAAAAACTTCGGCATCGGACACGGCGTTGTTGATTTTGCCGGATCTGCCGTTGTACATTCCATGGGCGGCATGCTTGCACTGTCCGGTGCCATTGTAATCGGTCCCCGCATCGGCAAATTCAAGAAAGACGGCACCGCACGTGCTTTCCCCGGTCATGATATTCCCATGGCCATTATCGGTACCATCATACTGTTCTTCTGCTGGTTTGCATTCAATGCAGGCGGTACGCTGAATGCTTCTGACGGCCGTCTTGCAGTTGCCGCTACCAATACCATGATTGCCGGTGCAGTCGGCGGCTGTGTTGCGATGTTCTATATGTGGGCGAAATTCGGGAAACCGGATCCTTCCATGACAGCGAACGGCGCGCTTGCCGGCCTCGTTGCCATCACAAGTCCCTGCGCATACGTCAATGGCCTGTCTGCCTTCATTATCGGTACTGTAGCTGCTTTCCTCGTCTGTCTCGCCGTTCCGTTTGTAGAAAACAGGCTCCGAATTGATGATCCGGTCGGTGCCATTTCCGTACACTGTGTAAACGGCATGTGGGGTGTCCTTTCCGTCGGACTTTTTGCTGACGGCACCTACGGCGATGGTTTGAACGGTGTTGCAGGCGGTGTCCGCGGTCTGTTTTACGGCGATCCGTCGCAGCTGCTTGCACAGCTTATTGCCATGGCAGTCCTCATTATCTACGGTTTCGGAATTGCCTTCCTCTTTTTCAGCATTCTCGACAGAACCTGGGGAATGCGTGTAAATCCGCAGGACGAACTGGATGGACTGGATATCCCCGAAATGGGCGTGCTTGCCTATCCGGATCAGGAGCTTGTCCGCACCGGTCTGGATTACAATTCCTCCGACAATGCTCCGATCAGACAGCTTGAAAGATTTAAAGATTTCAGCATGACCGGCAGCGGTTTCCCGCAGAAGGAAAAAGGCATGGCACCTGCTGCAGAAGCGGTTCCTGTAACCGTTGTATCCGGCACAGACGCTGCAGAAGTTTCCGGTGTCAGACTTACCAAGATCGATATTATTACAAAACCGGCTAAATTTGAGGATCTCAAGACCGCATTGAACAAGATCGGCGTAACCGGTCTGACTGTTACCCATACCCTGGGCTGCGGTATGCAGAAGGGCAAAACAGAATACTACCGCGGCGTCGAAACAGAAGTCAATGTCCTTCCAAAGGTACAGGTTGAAATTGTCATTGCAAAGGTACCGATCCGTCAGGTGATTGATACCGTCAAGGATGTG
>CAZPEW010000159.1:0-2828 GCA_964585695.1 uncultured Lachnospiraceae bacterium | reverse complement strand
AAGATCGTGGAAGTCGCGCGCACCGGCCGCATGGGCGACGGAAAGATTTTTGTCTACAATGTGGAAAACGTCATCAAGGTCCGTACGGGCGAGGAAGGGTACGCTGCCCTGCAGGACGGAGAAGTCGACTAAGTCAGCAAAAAATAGCATTGTCATTTTTCCGCTGTCCATATATGATATGATCATATTGCAACAAACTTAAAGAGTGTCTGCGGATATTAGACAACAGCTTCTGGAGAACACGATTTTACTGCTGCAGAAAGAGCTGAGTGACATGCTGCTGAACATAAGACAAAACACGGAGAACATCCGGCAGTGGATGAAAGACTGCCGGAATTTTTTTAACAGTACCGCAGAAATAAACCGGCAGAGAAACTGGAAAATACTGTACCCTATGTCCGTTCTGTACCTGGTTTATATCTGTTTCTATATGATTGCAGTCTGCCCGGTTATGGATATTGCTCTGCAGACTTATATTGTCCGGGCTTTTGCTCTGCTGCACGGTATCTTTACTCTCCGGGTATTTATCCAGCGGAACAATGCCCCCTCTTCCCGGGCTGTCAGCCTGTCTATCTCACTGTTTGCCGCAGAGATACTGGGTCTTGCTGGAATACTGGAAATCTCGGTATTTACAGATGAAGTTTCCTTTATTTTTCCTCTCTGCCTGATATTGATGACGCAGATCTATGTAAGACCGCCGCTCTGCAGAATTCTGGAAATTACGATTCCGGCTGCTGTTTATCTGTTCTTCTGCTGGATGACAAAGGATACCGGGCGGTTTCTCCTTGATGTCATCAGTGTGTCCACAGCAGCCGGCATTTCCGCCATAGCCTTGCTTACCATTGCAAACAGCCGGCTGCAGGCTTACCAGACACAGATTGCACTTGAAAAAATGTGTGCACTGGATGCCATGACCGGCGTAAACAACAAGTCCACTTTTGAATTCCGCGTGGAAAGTTTCCTGCACGGACATCCTAAATCTGCCTGTGCCCTGGCAATCTGCGATCTGAACAATTTCAAAAACATAAATGACACCCATGGACACCGCATGGGAGACATTGTTCTCCAAAGCTTTGCAGCGCAGCTGCATCTTCTGTCTGACAATGATCCGTCTGTAATCACCGGCCGTTTCGGCGGTGATGAATTTGTCATTTTCATGACACAGTATGATTCCGCAGAGGCTGCAGCCCGGAAAATCGCCGGACTTCGTTCCATAACCGGTTTTGATTTTCCGGTTACCTGCAGCATCGGAATCGCAGCTGCTCCATCCGGATGCATCAGCTTCCATCAGCTGTTTGACTGCGCTGACCGGGGGCTTTACCGGGCAAAGGCAGGTGTCTCCGGCGGTATCTGCACGGAAGTCTGTCCGGCTGTATGCTGACGCTTTCATTCCCGGCTTTCATTTCCAGCTTACATTTACAGCATTCGAGGCCTTAGTCCGCAATGTACCGAGCCGCCTGACAGCTTCCTCCAGTGTTTCATCCTTCTTTGCAAAATGGAACCTGACGAGCGGGCTGGTCTTTTCCTTAAAGAAGCTCGAGCCGGGGACCCCTGCGACACCGACCTCTGCCGCCATCCATTCGCAGAAAGCAGTATCATCCTTTACGCCGAATTCACTTACATCCACAAGTACATAATACGCACCTTCCGGATCGGTAAAATGCAGTCCGAGCTTCCGCAGACCTCCGACAAAAACCTCTTTCATATGCGCATAATGCGCAGCAAGCTCCTCATAATAGGAGTCAGGGAACAGAAGCCCGGCAGCTGCAGCTTCCATGAGAGGTGCTGCAGCGCCCACTGTCAGAAAATCATGTACTTTTTTTACACGGTCCGCAATCGCAGGTGCCGCAATCACATAACCCAGTCTCCATCCCGTAATAGAATAGGTTTTGGAAAGAGAACTGCATACAATGGTCCGCTCTCTCATCCCCGGAAGCGACTGCATGTAAATATGCTTATGTGGTTTATAGACGATATGCTCATAGACCTCGTCTGTCACGACATACGCATCGTATTTAACAGCCAGCGCGGCAATGGTTTCAAGCTCCTCAAGCGTAAACACCTTGCCGGTCGGGTTGGAAGGGTTGCACAGAATCAGCGCCTTTGCCCCCTGTGCGAATGCTTCCTCAAGACATCCCGGATCAAAGCCGAAATCCGGCGGATTCAGCGGAACATAAACCGGCTCCGCCCCCGACAGAATCGCATCGGCACCGTAATTTTCATAAAACGGTGAAAATACAGCCACCTTGTCACCAGGATTGACAATACTCAGCATCGCCGCCATCATTGCCTCCGTACTGCCGCAGGTAACAACGATTTCTGTCTCCGGATCTGCCTGTACACCGGAAAAATGTGCATATTTCCGTGCCAGCGCATCCCTGAAATTTTTGGCACCCCAGGTCAGCGCATACTGGTGAGGGCCTGTTCTGGCAACCTCTGCGAGCCTGTCTGTAATTGCAGCAGGCGGATCAAAATCCGGAAATCCTTGCGAAAGATTTACTGCTCCGTACTGATTGGCCACTCTGGTCATCCTCCGGATAACAGAATCCGTAAAATCTGCTGTTCTACTGCTTAACTGTCTCATATGTCCTCTCCTGATCCTCTGTCACAGATTGCCCGGAATCACTCTCTTTCCGCTCTTACAGCACCCAGTTTTTTCTGATCTTCTCCCATTTTTTATCACGCCCGGATACAATTTCCGCAATTTCCTCATCATCCAGATGCCGGAATCTAGCCTGGGAACGGAGATATCCGGAAACAGATGTGAATTCTTCTGGGTTTCTGCTGAGATGGAACGCCCCATCATAATATTCTGCCAGATAAAAAAG
>CAZPEW010000158.1:0-6148 GCA_964585695.1 uncultured Lachnospiraceae bacterium | reverse complement strand
ATACTTGGCATATACAGCTTTTGTTTCTTCCTGCTGTGCCATCATAGATGCGTTATCTGTTTTATTCTTATACTTATCCTGTATTGCCTTGATCTCCGGCTGGATAACCTGCATCATTCTGGATGATTTCTGCTGGTTGATCGAGGTCGGGAAAAGAATAATTTTTGTAATAAAGGTAAAGATAATAATTGCCAGTCCAATATTTCCGATTCCTATATTGGAAAGCGAAACATAAATCAGATTCATCAGCATACCCAGTACGCTAACAATAGCGTTCCAGATAGGACCGAATACAGGTATGTCAGATGTGTTTTTTGTCAGAAGTACCATAGATAATAAGTCCAAGTTCTACCTCCAGTGTCGACATGGCAGTCTCAGTGCTGCATGTTTATGGAACAGGATCATAGCCGCCTTTGGAGAATGGATTGCATCTCAGAATCCTCCATCCTGCCAACAAAGTACCCTTTATACACCCGTACTTTTTTATTGCCCCAACGGCGTATTGAGAGCATGTCGGGGTATACTTACAGTGAGAATATCTTTTGTAAGGAGATAAAAATTTCTGATAAAACCGTATCAGGATAATTTCCGCCTTTGCGATCATACTTATCTTCCTTTCATAAGAATTCGGAAAAAGTGTAATTTCCGGTTGGGTTTCTTCCTATTATAATAGAACTTAAAAAAACAAAAGAAAAAATCAACATTCAGAAACTTTTTCTTTTCACTTCAATTCATTACTGTCCGGTCCTAACCGGAACCATGATATGATGCCTGTTCAGCAAATCAAGATAAGCTCTCTCGATTTGACGATAATTGGAATAGCTCGCTTTTCTGCGAACAACTATGATGATGTCGTACCCTTTTTCCGTCCGCTCCGAATTTAACCGGAATATTTCTCTGAACTTTCTGGCCATTGTATGCCTTACTATGGAATTTCCGATCTTCTTACTGCAGGAAACGCCCAGCCTGTTGTAATCCAGATCGTTTTTTACCGCATACATAACCATCTCTCCCGTGGCGTAGGATGCCCCGGTCTGGTAAGCTCTCTGAAAATCCGTATTCTTTTTTACTGAAGGAAAACGTTTCATATAAGCCGGCCTCAATTGATAAAATTGCCTGAAAATGAAGAAAGACCGCTTAAAAGCGGTCCTATCTATCAGTCTCAGGCTTGAAAGTTAAACAGTCAGTGCTGCTCTACCTTTTGCTCTTCTGGCAGCCAGTACTTTTCTTCCGCCTGCTGTTGACATTCTGGATCTGAATCCGTGAACCTTAGATCTCTGTCTTGTCTTAGGCTGAAAAGTCATTTTACCTTTATTCATACTGACACCTCCTTTTTTAAATGTATAGTATTTTCAGGACTCTATTCGACTTTATCTGAAAAGTCCCGAATAAATTCCTACTTTTGGGTAAACATCGTTTCATATTATATAGAAAGAACCACTAATCGTCAACTAAAACTTAATTTCTTTTATCCACAAAATTATACACTTTTCAACAGTATTATTATTTGTCCACTTTTTGTTGATAAAATGTGGATAAGTTGATATCTTTTGAAAAAGAAAGTTGAATTTTCGCCATATTACCCCCCAAACATGTGTTTATCTGTTCACTTATCCACATTCTCTGTTGCTATTTTATCCACAATAATGTAAAATAAATGTGCTGAGAACAGATTTTGCACTGTTCTCACTTTATTATATTTAAGGAAGTATCCGCACATGTCTGATTTTGAAACAATTCAAAAAAACTGGACTGCAATTCTCGACAATATGCGCGAGGAGCATGATATTCTGAAGATATCTTTTGAAACCTGGCTGGTACCGCTCAAGCTGTATGATCTGATTAACGGAGAACTGATCATCATTGTGCCGGAGGAAGGTTATATCAAGTATCTGCAGAAAAAATATGCTCTGTTTTTTAAGGTTGCCGTTGAAGAAATAACAAACATTCCTGTCGAAATTCGCTTCATGATTGAATCTGATGCGATACTCCTCAGTAAAAACAAAGAAAATAACAAAGGCGAAAAAGATTTCAATGATATGCTGAAGGAAGCCAATCTGAGTCCCCGGTATACCTTTGATACTTTTGTTGTAGGATCTTCCAACAACCTGGCACATGCTGCTTCTCTTGCGGTTGCAGAATCTCCGGGTGAAATCTACAATCCGCTTTACATTTACGGAGGCGCCGGTCTCGGCAAAACGCATCTGATGCATTCGATTGCGCATTTTATATTAAGAAACAATCCGAATGCCAAAATACGCTACGTAACCTCAGAAACCTTTATCAATGAATTTGTCGATTCCATCCGAAACAAGAACAATCTGTCTCCGGCAGAGTTCCGCAGGAAATACCGGGAACTGGATGTTCTCCTGATTGACGATATTCAGTTTATTATAGGTAAGGAAGGTACGCAGGAGGAATTTTTCCATACCTTCAATGCTTTATACGAAAGTAAAAAGCAGATTGTAATTGCATCCGATAAACCTCCTAAGGACATCGACAACCTGGAGGATCGACTGCGTTCGCGGTTTGAAGTCGGACTGATCGTAGATATACAGATGCCTGACTTTGAAACCAGAATGGCTATTCTGCGTAAAAAGGAAGAACTGGAAAATTACAATATAGATAATGAAATCATTAAATATATTGCAACCAATATCAAGTCCAATGTCAGAGAACTGGAGGGTGCACTTACAAAAATTGTTGCAATGTCACGGCTGCAGCATAAACACATTGATCTGCAGCTTGCAGAAAACCTGCTCCGCGACCACATCACACCTGACGGACCTAAAGAAGTTACTCCGCAGCTGATCATCTCGACCGTATCTGAGCATTTCGGCCTTACAACCATTGAGCTGGCTTCTCAGAAAAAGAACAAGGAGATCGTTTATCCGAGACAGATTGCAATGTATCTCTGCAGAGAGATGACCGATACGCCGCTTAAAAACATCGGCGAATATCTCGGCGGCCGCGATCATACTACAATTATGCATGGTATTGAAAAGATATCCACAGATTTACGCACAAACGAACAATTGAATTCCACAATTGAGACGCTCAAGAAAAAAATCAAACCATAACGGAATTATGATCTCATTTCTGTCCATACTGGATTCACACCCGGTCAACAGAGTTTTAAAACCTGTTTCCGCCATATACAGAGCCGTTCAGATGAGAAATTCACATTTCCACACCCCCTACTAGTAATACTAGCAAATAAATTATAAATATAAAGAAAGGGCTGCACATGAAACTACAATTCAAAAAAGCCGACTTAATTAATGCAATCAATATTGTGTTAAAAGCTGTTCCTTCAAAAACCACAATGAGCATTCTGGAATGCATCCTGATTGATGCATCCAATGGAAAAATAGAACTTACTGCGAATGATACTGAATTCGGTATCCAGACAGAATGCCAGGGCACGATTGTTGCTCCGGGCAAGGTAGCACTGGAAGCAAAGATTTTTTCTGAAATTATCAGAAGACTGCCTGAAACCGAGGATATTGAACTCACCATAGAAACAGATGATAAAAATAATACCGTCATTACATGTGAGAATTCTATTTTTAAAATTACAGGCAGAGACGGCAATGAATTTACAGCACTTCCTAAGATTGACCGCAATCAGTCAGTATCACTCTCCCAGTTTGGCTTGAGAAATATCATTAACCAGACAATCTTTTCAATTGCAATGAATGATTCCAACAAAAAGATGACAGGAGAACTTTTTGAAGTAAAGGACGATACGCTTACTGTAACATCATTGGACGGTCATCGTATTTCCATCCGCCGTGTAAAATTAAATGACAGATATGAAACAGCCAGTGCAATTGTTCCCGGTAAGGCACTGAATGAAATATCAAAAATTCTGACCGGCGGTGTTTATGATGAGGTAGTTCTGTATTTTTCAAGAAATCATATTTTGTTTGAGTTCAGCAACACCATTGTGGTAACCAGACTGATTGACGGAGACTATTTCCATGTTGCGCAGATGCTTTCCGAGGATTATGAAACAAAGGTTACCGTAAACAGAAAGCAGCTGCAGGAATGTATCGAGAGATCTACAATTTTTGTACGCGATAATGACAAACAGCCACTTGTATTGAAAATAGAGGACAATGTACTTGGTCTCAAAATCAATACAGATCTTGGAAGAATGGATGCTGAGGTTGCCATTAAGAAGACCGGCAATGATCTGATGATTGGATTCAATCCGAAGTTTCTGGTGGATGCGCTTAAAAATATCGAGGATGAGGAGATCAATATTTACATGTCCATTCCGCGGTCTCCGTGTTTCATCCGGGATGACAGTCAGACCTATAATTATATGATTCTGCCGGTTAATTTTAATGCAGATGCAATGTAATACTGCATGTCAGGCTTTAATATTTCCTGTCTGACAAGTAAAGAAACGGAAACCGGAATGGTATTGGTACAGGAATGATTATTGAATCACTGGAATTGAAAAATTACAGAAATTATGAAAACCTGAAGCTTTTGCTGAATCCGGGAACCAATATTTTCTACGGAGACAATGCGCAGGGAAAAACCAATATTCTGGAGTCTGTTTTTATGGCATGTACATCCAAGTCCTACCGGATGACACATGACAGAGATCTGATCCGGTTTGGTGAGGAGGAATCTCATATCAAAATGACGGTACGGAAAAAAGGTGTTCCGTACCGGATTGATATGCATTTGAAAAAAAACAAGGCAAAGGGAATTGCGATTGATGAAATTCCGATCAAAAAGGCATCCGAACTGTTTGGAATTGCGAATGTTGTCTGTTTTTCACCAGAGGATCTGTCCCTGATAAAAGACGGTCCTGCACTGAGAAGACGTTTTATGGATCTGGAGCTGTGTCAGCTGGATAAAATTTATCTTTATAATCTGACCAGGTACAACCGGGCGCTGAATCAGAGAAACAAGCTTCTCAAGGATATGGTATTCAGACCGTCTCTTGCAGATACATTGTCTGTATGGGATGAGGAGCTGATCCGGTACGGCACGGTGCTGACAGAAATCCGTGCAGATTTTATTTTTAAGATCCGGCAGCTGATCGGAAATATTCATGATTCGCTCAGCGGCGGGAAAGAGAGCCTGAAGATAGTTTATGATTCTAATATTCCTTACGGTGAGAAAGATGCATTCCGGCAGGAGCTGCAGCGGGTACATGAGCAGGAAATGAGACAGCATCTTACGCTGGCGGGTCCGCACAGAGATGATCTTGTTTTTATGATCAATGACAGAGATGTCAGGAAGTTCGGTTCACAGGGCCAGCAGCGTTCGGCGGCTTTATCGCTGAAGCTTTCCGAGATTGAGCTGGTAAGACAGCAGATTTCCGACAGTCCGATACTGCTTCTGGATGATGTTCTGTCAGAGCTGGATTCATCCAGACAGCATTTTCTGTTATCCATGCTGCAGGATACGCAGAATATCATTACCTGCACGGGACTTGATGATTTTGTAAATAACCGTTTTCATATAGATGAGCTGTTTCACGTTATAAATGGAACTGTTGCGTTACAGGAGGAAAAAAGTGTCAATTGAAAAGAATGAAAGTGAAGATCTGAGACGGGAAGAAGAGCTGATGAAGGGCTCTGCTGATTATAATGCCGATCAGATTCAGATTCTGGAGGGACTCGAGGCGGTCAGAAAAAGACCGGGTATGTACATCGGATCTACTTCGGAAAGAGGACTTCATCATCTTGTTTACGAGATTGTAGATAATTCAGTTGATGAGGCATTGGCCGGATTCTGTACGAGCATTGAAGTAACGATCAACCCGGATAATTCCATAACGGTTATTGATGACGGACGGGGAATTCCGGTTGACATTCAGAAAAAAGCAGGAATTCCTGCAGTAGAGGTTGTTTTTACAATCCTCCACGCAGGCGGAAAATTCGGCGGAACCGGCTATAAGGTTTCCGGCGGACTGCACGGTGTAGGCGCATCCGTTGTGAATGCGCTTTCTGAGTGGCTTGAGGTTACAATTTATAAAAACGGGAAGGAATACAAAGAACGTTTTGAAAAGGGTAAGGTTGTAGAGCCGCTTAAGGTGATCGGAACCTGTGATCCTGCAAAGCACGGAACAAAGGTTATTTTCCTGCCGGATAAAAGTATTTTTGAAACAACCGTTTATGAT
>CAZPEW010000157.1:5924-6151 GCA_964585695.1 uncultured Lachnospiraceae bacterium | reverse complement strand
GCTTTACCGTTTCAGCCCATATAAACTTGTCTGGCACGGGGATTTTTATTATGCTGTGGGAAATAAAGACGGTTATGACAATCTCAGCTTTTACAGACTGGACCGGATAGCAAATGTATGTATTCTGGATGATGCATGCCGTCCGATTAAGGATGTCGCAGGTACCAATGCGGCGGAAGCACTGGAGGAGTTTATAACCAGTTCAATTTACAGTTACAACGGCAAAA